>JADFJY010000020.1 GCA_022565935.1 Nitrososphaerota archaeon | reverse complement strand
GGTCTTGGTTCTATTGCGTTTAGCACATTTTTGATAGTTGGATTTGCTTTACATAATACAACTGAGGGCATTGCCATTGCAGCACCAATGTCTAGAGGAAAAGCATTGATAGGAAAAGCATTGATAGTAAAGCTTGCAGGATTGGGATTAATTGCAGGTGCTCCTGCTATTTTTGGTGCATGGGTAGGCGGGTTTGTTTACTCTCCATTTACTTCAGTGATTTTTCTTGCAGTAGGTGCGGGTGCAATATTCCAAGTAATAATCACCATATTGCGATGGATACGAGAAGAAGGTGACAAAAATCTTTCAAGCGCTGCCGTGGTATCTGGTTTTGCAGCGGGAATGTTGATAATGTATCTGACAAGTATTTTGGTTTAGTCTGGTTCCGGATGAATTGTAATTACCGCATTTTTGATTTGTGTTCTGATGACATGTTCTATCTCTGATGTTAAATCATGAACTTTTTCAATTGATAATTTCTTGTCAAATGAACAATCTATGTCTATCTTGAGAATATTCTCAAAACTCAAAGATATTATGCGGCCAATTTTTTTGATTTCTGGGTATTTCTCTAAAACACACTTGATTTTCTCTTCTGTAATTGTATCTTCTAAATTAAACTTCTCAGGTACTGTCACAAATGGTTCTAAATGGATAGTAACATGTTCAATTTCAAGTATATTTTCTTGAATTTTCTGCTCAACAATTTCAGAAATTTGGTGGGCTGATAATAGATTAATCTCTTTGTCAACCATTACATGTAAATCAGAAAATATCTTTCCTTTGGTTTTGTGTGTACTAACATTATGAACTTCTTTTACACCATCAACACTTTTTGCAATATCTAATATTTTTACATCTAATGGTATATTTTTCCAATTTGGTTCAAAATGGATTGTAATTGATGCATTTGAAATTTTATTTTTTATGTTTCTCTCAACACTATTACTAATTTCATGTGCTTTGTCAAAACTAGTATCGCCTCTTAATGATATTGTTATATCTGTAAAATATGTATCACCTGACCTTCTCATGAGAATTGGATTTGCATCAATAACTCCTTTTGTTGACATTGCAATATCTCTAACATTTTTTACAAGTTCAGGCGAGATAATGTCTGTTAAATCAAGAGCAGTTTTGTAGATTAGTTTTATACTAAGGACTACTAATAATCCTCCTAAAATTAATGCTGCAACAAAATCTCCATAATAGAATCCATATGATATCAAAACTATCCCAACAATAACAACTATTGTGGAACCAAGATCCATAAATGCATGGTAAAAATCTGCTTTGAGAGTTACACCTCCAATTTTTTTAATGGATTTTCTTAACAGAGCTATTCTGAAAATATCAATTCCAATTGTGTATAATGCAGCAATTATTGCAAACAAACCTGGTAGAATACTTGGTGGTGGACTCTGCAATCTGTTGATAGATTCGTAAATGAAAAAACAGGCAATCATAAAAATTGCTATTCCTCCAATCAGTCCTCCTAATGATTCAATTTTTCCATGTCCATAGGTATGTTCTGCATCAGGAGGTTTGATTGCCATTCTTGATGCCAAAAGTAAAACAAGAGTAACTACACTGTCTAACAATGCATGAATACTATCAGTGATGAGTGCAAGACTGTTTGAGATTAAACCAAAAATTAACTCTACTAGAAATGCAGAAAAAATAGCAAGAAGTGAAATTTGTAAAACTTTAGTTCTTTGAACAAACATTTCCCTTATTTTTGGATATTTCTTATCATGTATTACTAGTTTCTACGAAGAAATTCTACGACAATGTTATTTGTGATTAGACGGAATTTTGAGATATTGGATATAAAATATTTGTATTTATTGGCAATTTTCTCAATATTTTTACTAGTTCCAGTAATGGAAGCTGAGGCATCAAGTAATCCTAACTTGTTTGTATCTGCTGAAAATTCCCAATTTGACAATTATTTTTCAGGCTCTATGGTAATTGAAGTAGTAATTCGTGATTCAAATCTACATGATACTGGTGAAGGAAAGGGAGAACCTGATGTTACACTTAATGGAAAATCATTACGAATGGTTCAGGCAACTGATGGTAATTGGTATGCTTATTTTGCAAATGTCGAGAAGGCAAAGATTGCAGATTCTACAGTAGGTTTAGCTGGAAAAGGATTAGATTTTGGAGTCTTCTGCAGTAGAGACACATCATCATCCGTATTTGGAATTACTATCTCTGAAACAGATGGTATTGCAGTTCCACAATCTGCAGGTTTAGGGAGTTTTACTAATGGGGATTCTTCATTTAGTTCATGTACTGGTTCTCCAACTGGTTCTACAAATTTGAATAATGTAGTTAGAAAGGCAAAATCAATTAACACAAATCCAAATATTCCTGTTGGCCAAATTGGATTAGATTCTAATGCTTGGCCATTAATTCAACTCTTTTCCTTTGATGATGTAATAATTCAATACAATCCTGGTGGTCCATCACAACAAGTTTCACTTGAATATGATGAAATGCAAAATATTTCTTTTAGTATTGATAGAGATCTATATCCAAATAATGCCGAAGTCTTTCTAACAATAAATGATTTTCAATTAAATCAAGATCCTACAGATGAAGACTCTTGGACTTTTAACATTAATTCTACTATGAGTACATTTTATCAAGCATATGATAATGCTGGTTCTAGCTCTGCAAATGGAGGGGCAGGTTTAGTAGATTTGGTTCCGTATCTTTCAAGTTTAGGATTTGAAGATAATGGTAAACTTTCTTTGGATCTTGGAAATGTGATGAATCTAAAAACAAACAGTGATCAACCTGATTCTTTTGTAGATGATGGAGGTACAAACACATTTTCTAAGATTATCACATTAGTTGAACAAGGCCCAAATTCTGGATTATTTGAAAACTTTGATTCAAGTGATCAATCAACTCTAGGAATTCTCGATGATGCTCCACGTGGTCAAACTGGCCAAATTAATTATAACAATCACTCTGTTTCAGTTTTAACAGGATCTTCTACTGCTTCAGTTTCGATAAGCAATGATCCAGTATTAACAATTGCAAATGGTCAAACTCTTCTTCCTGGAACTGAATATTCTGTAATTTTGGTAGATCCTGATCAAAATCTAAACACTGGAGCACGCGATGATTTGGATGTATTTAGAGCAACAGCAATCATACCAACCATCACAATTGGAAATCCTGTTACTTTTCAGAATGCTCACGATGTACTATTTCATACATCATCTCCTACACTAACTGGAGGCGATGATGCAAATTCATCTGTGCCTGACTCTAATTCTGATAGGCTAGTGATTGATACATCTAATGTAGATGATGGTTCCTATGAAATGATTTCCGTAAACTTGGGAATTTCAGCATCTACTTTGACTTCAATATTACTTGATGTGTCTGAAACAAATACAGATGGCACAAATTGGATTAATTATGATTTAAGATCCTTTGAAAATGATTTTGGAATTTCTGACTTTAGTGATACTTCATTTAACATGACTTTTGGCACACTTGGCTTATCGTCAATAACCATTGCTGATGTCGGTGATATTTCATCATCCCAAGGATTTATCCAAATTGATGATTTGGATGTGGCAGCTATTGCAGATGAAAGCGGAACTGTATTTCTTGTAATTGATTTTGATTCTTCTAGTAATGATGCAGGAGTACTAACTATTTCTAGTGAAACAAATGAACAACCAATTGTTTTTGATTTCTTTTCATTTGGATTAAAAAATGATCAAAGTATAAACAATTCCATTTATCGTTTTGAATTAGAAGAAACTCAGGATAATTCTTCTACTTTTGAAGGCACTTTGGAATATGCTGTAACAAATCAATTGAATATACTGGATCCTAATTTTATTCAAACCATACAAACTATTGATGATGAGATAAAAATTATTGTAACAGACAGATTAATTGATGAAGAAGGAATTGCGATATCATATTCTGATTTAGCTGATACAGGTGTGATTACTACAACTTCTACAAAATCTGATCTAGCAACACGTTCTGGAACTGTTTCAACTACTTCGACAACATATAGATTTGGACAACCAGTAACCATTATTCTCAAAGATTCTGATCTTAATTTGAAAAGTGACACAATAGAAATATATCTATCAATCAATGATCCAAATTCTCCTATTGTTGATACTGTAGGAAAAGATGGAGCGATTTTGTTAGAAATCAAACTAAAAGACATTCGTTACAAACGTTGTACCATTGATGGTGTTGAATATGGCGGTTTAGCTTCATCAGGATTTGCTCTTATTGAAACAGGACCAAGTACTGGAATCTTTGAGGGAGTCTTTAAGATGCCCTCATGGATTTGTGATAAAACAGGTTCAAAATTAATCTCAACAGGTGGAGGCAGTCTTGATGTACGATATTATGATTCACGTGATGCCTCTGGAAATTCAAATATATTCAGTTTATTGAAATCACAAACCACAGCCACATTTTCTAATTCAGCAAAATTAAGTCATGATAAAGTTTCATTACCGGACATTGATTCTGTGCAAGAAATAATTTTGTCTGGAAGTATTAATAATCAAATACGCGGAATTCAATTATCTATCACTCTTACAAATCCTGATGGAACTACTCAAAACTTTGCTGCAACTCTGAATACCAGTGGCAGCTACAAGTCAATTTTCACTATAAATGATAATTCATTACCTGGAAAGTATTTCATTCATCTTTCATATGATAACAAAAATCTTGGAACTTTGTCATTTTCTGTAATTTCAGAAATTATCCCTGATTGGATAAAAAATAACGCCCGTTCGTGGTCTTCTAGCAGTATTTCTGATAATGAATTTATTGATGGAATTGAATATCTAATTGAAAAAGAAATAATCTCTGTTACACCTTCTGAGAGAAGTACTTTTGAGAAAGAAATTCCTGATTGGATTAAAAATAATGCCAAATGGTGGGCTGACGATCTTATCTCTGATAAAGACTTTGTAGAGTCAATCCAATACTTGGTCAAAAAAGGTATAATTCTAGTATAATATAGTCAATTTTTATTTCATTTAATACATAAATACTCTCAACTCAGATTCAAAATGAAAATGAGGTTTACAGGGTTACTAGCGTTTGCATTATTATCTATTTCAATTCTATCTTATGGCGTGAATGGTTCTGTCTTTGCAGAGGAACATAATATTCCTCCAGTATTCATTGAATCTGACTTGACAATATATTCAAATGGTTCTCAGGTTGTAATATCTGGACAGATCAAAAATTATGAATCTACATTATTAACTGCTGGTGACGTTACTTATTTGGTAAAGTCTCCTGACAATAATATTGTGGGGATTGGACAACTATCTCCAAACTCTGATGGTTCATTCCAATTCACTTTCACTGCTGGTGGTAACCTATGGAAATTAAACGGTGATTATATGCTTGAAGTAAAATATGGCGCAGATACATCTGAAATTGCAATTGATTATGTTGGTGGAAAGCAAGTTATTTCTCAACCAGAACCACCAGTTGATAAAGAACCAGAACCACCAGTTGATAAAGAACCAGAACCACCAGTTGATGAAGAACCAACATGTGGAGCTGGAACTGAATTAGTAAATGGTATTTGCCAAGTAGTAATGGATAAAGAACCTGAAGCAAAAGGTGGAGGTTGTTTAATTGCAACAGCAGCATATGGAACTGAATTGGCACCACAAGTTCAATTCCTCAGAGAAATTAGAGATAATACTGTAATGAGTACCGCATCTGGTGCAGCATTCATGACTGGATTTAACCAATTGTACTATTCATTCTCACCAACCATTGCTGACATGGAAAGAGAAAACCCAATGTTCCAAAAAGTAGTGAGAGCATTCATCACTCCAATGGTTTCATCACTATCAATTATGACATTGGCTGAAGATGGTTCAGAATTTGAAGTACTAGGACTTGGAATTTCTGTAATTGCACTCAACTTGGGAATGTATATTGCAGCACCTGCATTAATTGGATTTAAAGTTCACAACCACTTTAAATCTAGAAAATAATTTTCTCTCATTTCATTTTAGTAGGTTATTATACTAAAATACAATATGTAATTTAATGCATATTGAATATGAAGAATTTGATACAATTGAAGACTTCTTCATGTATATGGCGTCCGCAGCTCCTCCAATGAAAAATACAATGCCGATTAATTCTTACAAAGGATATGTAATGTCATTTATTCCACTTAGCCCAATAACTGGAGAAACATTTCTTATGCTTTATTCAAAGGGTTCACTTGAATCAGGAATCTATGAATTTAATGTTTCATCAAAGTCTTACAAAAAAGTTGAAAGTATTGAAAGAGCAGACAAAGTTTACTTTGTGTCAATAACACCAAAACGAAACACTATAGCAGATACTGCTATTGAAAATCTATAATTTCTTTGTTTGAATTCTAGGTGCAGTAACTGATCTGCTTCTAGCATATTTATCCATGATCTCTTCTGGAGTTCGTCCATTGAAGAGATCTTTACACAATCCTCTAAGATATCTCAATATTGCCCATGTTCCTGCTCTAAGAATACAATACATGAAGACCTTCATTGGTGGACCATAGGTATTATTTCTAAGAATAATTGGAATAATGTCATTAATTACACGTAGGTTGTTTTCCCAACATCTCCAAAATAGAGTGAATTGGGCCTCATTCAAATTTCCAAAGTGCATTGAATTCTTTTCACTAAAGTCTTGGTAAAGTAATGGTGCAACTAATCCTCTAAAATCCATCTCTCTAAAGTCTTTAATCATATCAATAGTATACTGATTGTCATCTGGAGTTTCATCAGGCCACCCAATGATAATTGTTGCAGCTGGGAACCAGTGATTTTTATTTAGAATCTTTGCACCTTCCATTACAACACTTCCCCATTCATCAGGTGAGAATGGTTTTGTTTTAACACCAAGATGTTTCTTTACCAATGCTGGTGCAACTGTTTCAATTCCTAAATTTGTTGCAAGCCATCTTCCTGTTTCATCTTGTTTATTGATATGTGAAATTTGTTGCATTAATGTAGGATCTGCTGCAACTGCTGAGAATGTCATATGAGTAGTTCCAATAAAGTTTGCTCCTAATCCTTTGAGTCCTTTCCACAAGTCAGTAATGACATCTCTGTTTGGAATAAAGTCTTTATTATCACATCCATAAAGCATCATCTCATCTGAATGTAACCAAATTGAATCAAATCCGTAATCTAAGTTAATTTTTGCTTCATATTGCAATCTTTCTGGTGGCAAATCTTTCTTTGATCTTTTGTTCACGTCACAAAAGTCACATCCTCTACCACAACCTCTCATTGCCTCTATCAAGGAATTAATTGTAGGACCTTCAATAACTGGAATATTTTCAAGATTTCTAACAAAACAATGCATTAGTTCTGGTGCATCCCCTTTCTCTAAATCTTGAAACAAGTCTACTGCTAACTCATCAGCTTCACCTACAACTACTGTATCAATTCCATGAATTTTCATTCTATCAGATTTAGCTAACTCCCATGCCCCATTACCTCCAACTACAACTTTGAAATTATATTTCTTTTTGAGTTGAATGATACTGGCACACATTTTTTTGAATTTCATTGCTATGTAGGATAGTTTTTCTGGTGACATTGTTGTTGTTACTGGAGCCATTCCTAGTGGGTCCATCACATTAATTCCTACAACTTTGGTATCAGGTCCGATTGATTTGTGTAGCATTTCAGGATGTGCAAGAAATACCTCTTCTCGTTTGTATCCCCCTTGAAGTAATGAGCTCTCTACTCTTCTTAATCCTACTTGAGCAACTTTAACTTCACCTGTTATTTTGTCTGTTTCAACTGATGGACAGAAAACTTTGTCAAAAACCCATTCAGGAAGAACCTCATATGGTCCACATGCAATAAAACCATACAGAAAATTTCCTCTATAATTTGTCATTAAACTACGATCAGCAGTAAGTACAATACGTTTACCAGTCAACTACAAGACGTCGTTAAAGTATGTTATATATCATTTACGAGAATACTAGACTAGTTGATTTGTAAATTTTAATTAGAATTAATTTTCATTTTTTTCTAACAACTCTATTTGCAATATTTGCTGCAATTCCACCTGCTGCAATTCCATTATCGATATTTACTACTGATAATCCTAACGAACAGCTTTGAAGCATTGATGCAAGAGCAGCAATGCCTTTTCCTCCATACCCATATCCAACTGATGTTGGAATTCCTATGATTGGAATATCTACCATAGTCGAAACAAGTGTGACCAAAGCACCTTCCATTCCTGCAGCTACTATTATACAATCTACCTCTTCTTCTACCATTTTTTTTAAAATTGGAAAAATTCTTTGAATACCTGCAACTCCTACGTCATAACTAATGATACATTTACAATTCATTGCTTCACACATTAACCTAGATTCTTCTGCTACCCCAATATCTGATGTCCCAGCAGTGAGTATTCCTACTTTACCTCCATGAAATTTTATAGGTTTTTTAAATAACAACACTGACGATGATTTTTTTCCAGTCTTTATTTTTACTTTAAGTCTCTTTGCAAATGCTAGAATTTTTGGAAAATCTTCTTTCTTAATTCTTGAAACAATTACTGAGTTAGTTTTTTCTAAAGTTTTCTTTATAATTTTTTTAATTTCATCTAGTTCTTTTGTTTCTGCTAAAATTACTTCTGGAATACCTCTTCTCTTTCTTCGGTTGATGTCAATTTTGGCAAATCCCTCTACTTCCTCAATTGAATATAATGAAAGAAGTTTTTTTGCATTATTGACTGAAATTTTGCCTGCTTCTAATGATTCCAAAATTTCATAAATTTCCATTGATAATTTTTCTTTGTTTGGATAAAAAAAGGCTTATATCTCAATTCCTGAGATAGCACTTTTCACACTATCTACTCCTTTTGTAAAGACTTGGTTTTCTTCATCATTTAGATCTAATTCAATAATTTTATCCACACCATTCTTTCCAATAACTGCTGGAACTCCAATTGTAACATCTGAATGACCATATTCTCCATCAAGGTATGTTGCAACTGGCATGACTTGCTTTCTATCTTTTACAATAGATTCAACAATTGCAGATATTGCATTTCCTGGAGCGTGCACTGTGGCACCTTTTAACTCGATAACTTTGGCTGCAACTTGTTTTGTGTTTTCAATCAATTTATCCAATTTTTCTTTTGGAAGAAAAGATGATAATGGAATTCCTGAAATGGATGAAAATCTTGGTAATGGTAACATATTTTCTCCATGTTCACCAATAACTAACGCTTTGATGGAATCACGAGAATACCCTGTTGCTTCGTGAATAAATTGTTTGAATCTTGACAAGTCAAGCATTCCTCCCATTCCAAATATTCTACTCCTGTCAAATCCTGAGAACTTGTAAGTAATGTAGGCCATTGGATCAAGTGGATTTGTAACTGGAATAATCATAGAATTATCAGCATATTTTTTGATATTCTCAACAACGCTCTTAACAACTGAGGCATTAATCTTCAAAAGATCCATTCTTGTCATTCCTGGTTTTCTTCCAGAACCTGCAACAACTACAACAACGTTTGAGCCTTTCATATCTGCATAATTATTAGACCCTTTTACCTCGACATCAATTCCTTGTTCTGATAACATGTGGTTGATATCCATTGCTTCTCCTTGTGGGAGTCCTTCAACAACATCTAGTAACAAAATTTGATCATCTAATCTCTTTAATGCAGAAAATAATGCAGCACTACCACCTACTTTACCTGAACCAATTATAGTAATCATGAAAAACAGTGTTGATTTTCAATAATTAAATCTAATGAAATTCGTTACCGATTAGACGAATTTATAAGTATTTTTGATAATTTTTAATCAATGGTTGTTGTAATTGATCCACAGATTGCAGGTACATCTGGAGATATGCTTCTTTGTTCTTTGGTAGATTTAGGTGCTGATAAAAATAAAATAATTGATGGAGTTAAGCAATCACAAAAATTTTTCTCAAATTCATCCATTAAAAAAATTAATTTTCAAAAAATTCAAAAATATGGAATTCAAGCTGTTCAATTAATTTTAGAAATTGAAGAAGATGTTCACGAAAGAAAAGCCTCTGAAATCAAAAAAGCAATTTCTGATTCCATTCAATCAATTGGATTATCAGAAAAAGCAAAAATATTTTCAGATTCCTGCATTGATACACTTATTTCTTCTGAATCTATAATCCATGGAATTTCTAAAGATTCTGTTCTCTTTCATGAAGTATCTAGTATTGATACATTTGTAGATATTGTTGGTATTACAATTGCTTTAGAAGATTTAGGACTATTTGATGAAAAAATTCTTTGTTTACCTATAGCAGTTGGTGGAGGCAATGTAACTTTTTCACATGGGACCATGTCAAATCCAGCCAGTGCAATTCTTGAGATTTTCAAAAATTCAAATTTAACAATTAAAGGAAATGCTACAAATGAAGAACTCACCACTCCTACTGGGGCTTGTATTTTAGCAAATCTAACAAATGATGCTGTGGAATATTACCCCTCTATGAAAATCGATTCAATTGGTTATGGTGCAGGACAAAAAGATTTTAAAACTTTTTCAAATGTTTTAAAAATTGTTAGAGGTTCTGAAAATAATTTTGATATTGATTCAGTAAAAATTCTTGAAACAAACGTGGATGATGTTTCAGGAGAAATTCTAGGAAATCTAATTGAAAAAATTATGGAAAAAGGTGCAAAAGATGTTTCAATTTATCCTGGAATTACTAAGAAAGGAAGACCTACAAATCTTGTATCTGTAATTTGTAGTGATGAAAATGTTAACAAAATTGTTGATACCTTAATACTTGAAACTGGTACCTTGGGAATTCGAATTTCTGAGTCTAATCGATTTATTGTTCCTAGAACAATTCATACTGTTTCTCTAAATTTGAATGGAACATCTTTTAAAGTAAATTACAAGAAATTCTCATTTAAAGGAAAGACAGATTTTAAAATAGAATTTGATGACTTGAAAAATGTATCTAACACAATTGACAAATCAATTAAAGAGACCGAGTCATTATTAAGAAAAGAGATTGAAAAATTAGAGGATTGACAATGACAAAACTGGATGAATTAGTAAATTGGTTTGAATCTAAAAATAAAGTAATGATTGCACTTTCAGGTGGTGTTGATAGTGCACTTGTTGCATATGCTGCTTTTCAAAAACTAGGAAATTCAGCAATTGCAGTAACTGCTGATTACAAAACTTTGTCTGAAGAAGAACTTCTTTCTGCCAAACGAATATGCCAAGAAATTGGAATAAGACAACTTTTTTTAGATTATAATGAACTCGAAAATGAAGAATTTATTAAAAATGATTCAGACCGATGTTTTCATTGTAGACTAGAATTAGGGGATCATTTGGTTTCATTAGCCAAGGAACATGATGTACAGGTGATAGTTGATGGAACTAATTTGGATGATTTAGGTGACTATAGGCCTGGAATTAAAGCCTTAAAGCAAAATGGTATACGTAGTCCACTTGTAGAGACAAACTTTTCGAAATCAGAAATTAGAGAATCTGCCAAATTTGTAAGGCTATCTGTTTATGATAGACCATCAAACTCTTGTTTAGCTTCTAGAATACCTTGGGGACAAAGAGTTACTGCAGAAAAATTAACTAGAATTGAATTTGGAGAAACAATTGTTAAACAACTTACGAATGTAAAACAAGTTAGAGTTAGAGATCTTAATGGTTGTGCAAAGATTGAAGTTGACAAAGAAATGATATCCTCATTTAATGATACTATTCTAAATACAATCACTAAAAAATTAAAAATGATTGGATTTTCTTCAGTTGAAATTGATCAGGATGGATATAAACCAGGAAAAATTAATGTGATTGCAGATTGATTTATCTAGATAATGCTGCATCAACTCAAATTCATGAAGACGTTTTGAATTCAATGCTCCCATACCTAAAAGAACAATATGGAAACCCATCATCTCTACATCGTTATGGTAGATTAGCTCGTAAGGCAATTGAAAAATCAAGAAAACAAATTGCATCTTTAATCAATGCAGAACCATCTGAAATTTTACTGACATCTGGTGGTACTGAATCAAACAATACCGCCTTGAAAGGGATAGCCATGAAAAATACATCTGGCCAAATTATTACCTCCTTAATTGAACATGATGCAATTTTAGAACCCTGTAAAAAATTAGAACAAAATGGATTTGATGTAGATTATCTACCAGTAAACGAGTTTGGAATGATTGATTCATCTGTTTTGAAAAATCACATTTCTGAGAAAACTATACTTGTTTCTATTATGTTTGGAAATAACGAGGTAGGTACCATACAAACAATATCTGAGATATCCAATATCTGTAATGAACATAATATTCTATTTCACACTGATGCTGTACAAGCTGTTGGCAAAGTTCCCCTAGATGTGAAAAAATTAGGAATAGATTTACTCTCTATTTCATCTCATAAACTCTATGGCCCAAAAGGGATAGGTGCATTATATATTAAAAATGGGGTAGATGTTGATCCTGTTATTTTAGGTGGAGGACAAGAACATGGATTACGTTCTGGAACAGAAAATGTTGCAAGCATTGTAGGATTTGGAAAGGCATGTGAAATAGCAAAAAATAATCTAAATGAAAATATTTCTCATATGAAAAAACTTAGAGACAACCTAGTTAAAAAAGTGTTAAATGAAATCCCTGAAGTGACTTTGAATGGCCATCCTCAATCTAGATTGCCAAATAATGCACATTTTACATTTCTTGGTGTAAATGGTGAGGATCTTATTATCAAACTTGATGAATATGGAATTGCAGCATCTACAGGTTCTGCATGTTCTGTAAATACAAAAAAAGCTTCACATGTTTTACAAGCAATGGGATTTTCACTTGAACAAATTACTGGCTCTCTGAGATTGACAACAGGAATTTTTAATGAACAAAAGGAAATTGATCAAACTGTTGATATTCTAAAAAAAATAGTTCAAGAACTTCGTTCGGTTTCTCCATTCAAAGAAAAATATTCTTTTGTTTCAAAAAACTAAATCTTAATTTGAAATTTATTTTTAGATGCTAAAATAACTGTCATTATACCTACAATTAGAATCATCATTACAATAGTACCAAATTCTGGAATAACATACGTTCCAATAATTTCAATATCTGAATCTCCTTCTTCAAAATTTACTGTTATAACTCTGGAATCTGGGTGTACTAAAGATTCTTGATACCCAACTTCCATTCCGTCAATGAGAATTATGAATATGTCATCTTTTCCATCTTGCTTTTCTGCTCCTATAACTTCTCTTGGGAGATCTAATGTTATGATTCCTTCATCATCTATCGGCTCAATCTGAACAATTAATGCAAAGTGTTTATTATCTATGTACATATTTTTAATAATTCCTCCTCTAATAGAATATTTCACATCAAAAGTTCCCCTATCTTCTGCATCCACTTCAAAAATTGATTCAATTTCTAGAACTTCTGATTTAGGACTATAACTAAATCCAGTTTCTACCTTTTCATTAGCATAGGATGCTATAATTAAGTATTCTCCAGCCTTATTCCATCCTGTTCCTTCTGCAAGAAATGTTTTTGTGAAGGTACCATCTTGAGCTATTGTAATTTGTGCTACATCTATCAAACTTTTCTCTTCGGTAAATAGTTGTATTATGAGGGGAGTTTCACCAATTTTGGTTTTTACATTACCTGATATGACAATTGTATCGCCTTCATCATAGTGATCATCGTCCGTTGTAATAGAAATAAAAGATTCTTGAGCAAAAACAGTTATAGTTGAAATAAAAAATAAAACTATGATACTATAAAATATTCTAGTTTCCACAAGTTTTCAAATGCACATTTGTATATTTCCTTTACTATCTAAAATGAAAAAATGAAAAAAAGTTGTGATTTTAGTATCTTGGTATGATGCTAAGTTTTGACTTTGCAGAGATTGCAATTATTGAGATAATTGCTACTGCTAGAATCATTGCTGCAATTGTACCAAATTCTGGAATCACAAAGGTACCAATTATTTCGATTTCTTCAGCTCCAGCTGGGAATGCTATGGTAAGTATTCTGTCTGTTGATGTGGTTGTTTCATCAAAGTCTACTTCTT
>JADFJY010000019.1 GCA_022565935.1 Nitrososphaerota archaeon | reverse complement strand
TATTGGGTTTGTCTAGGGTTTATTGGATAGTCTGAAATATTTTCATTATTTCATTTATTTTTGCGTCTGTTCTAAACCCTGTAGGACTAAATGATGTAACACTCGCTACAAAGTTATTTTTTTGTAAATATGATATTGCATTTTCTAATTTTGGAGGAGATGATTTCATTTTTGATGCAATCTCATCTAATGTAAAATACGTTCCTGACATTTCTGATTCTGCAAGACATTTGTGAAGAGTTTTTTCACAAACCTTGTCTACTTCTAAATTTTGAATTTCTAATAACATATCTTGAATAAATTCTTTGTTGAAAATATTTCCAATCCATAAAGGCCCTGCAATACTTATTTTTAATTTGCATAATTCACATTCTTGTTCTTGCTCTAATGTAATTTTTCTATGTCCACAATTTTTACAATGCAGAATATATCCTATATTTTCTTGCTGATCTGGTCTGTTTAGAACTTTAACATATGTTCTATAGTAGTGCATATCACTTTCTACAAACAAAGGAATCACTTGAACTCCTAGTCTTGCTGCCACTATTCTAAGACAACCAAGAATTAATCTAATTGCAATTTCATTTCCATATTCTGTTCTAACCGGAATTCCTCCATACTTTCTCTTACATGCTCCCTGAAAGAGTCCATTTAGAACTTGAAGATCTGTGGCAGCAGTTGATAAAATTCCACCATGCATAGTTGCTCTAATGCCACAGTCAAAAAATGCTGCAGGCGAGCCAAATGGGTCTATATCGATAATTGAGCCTCTTTCTCCTTTTTTTGAATGATTACTAAAAAACCTACAAACCTCTTTTTCAGAAAATTCAATATTTTTTATATTATTTAATTTGGCTGAATATTCAGCAATTTTTAGAGCTGTTGGATTTAGATCATTAATTATTATGTTTTCAATTTTTAACTCATTTGCAACTCTTAATCCTCTCGCACCAGTTCCTGATAACCCTTCCAAGAAAATCTTTGGGCCTTGAAAATTTTTAAGAAATGCGGCATATGCTATTACTGAAAAATCTCTATTCAATTTTGCCTTTGGATTGAAAAATACTGGTTTTTTTGGTGGAACTTTTTCTGTTATTGATTTTTTTGGAACAAGAAGTTTTGTTTTACCCTCTATAATTTCTTGAAAAGATTCATTTGGAATTTCCAATTATTTTCTGTATTACTTAGTCTCTAACGGTTTAATACTTGTGCTTTAAGATAAAATTCGTGCAAATTTGCGGTATTGATGATGCTGGACGTGGTTCTATGATGGGACCATTAGTTATAGCTGGAGTTTCTTTGGATAAAAGAAAATTAAGAAAATTATCTATATTAGGTGTAAAAGATTCAAAAAAACTTTCCCCTAAATTACGTGAATATCTTTACAAAAAAATTATTGAAATTGTTGATGAATATTACATTGCAAAAATTTCTCCAAGATCGATTGATGCTAGTGTTAAGAAACATTGTCTAAATGATTTGGAGGCAAAATATATGGCAAAAGTTGTTTCAAAACTAAATTCTGACACATCATATGTTGATTCATGTGATGTCAATCCAAGAAGATTTGGAAAAAAAATATCAAAACTATCTAACAATCATAAAATTAAATCATATCATCATGCAGATAGCAGATTTGTGGTAGTTTCTGCTGCATCTATTCTTGCAAAAGTAACAAGAGATAGAACAATTGCAAAGTTAAGAAAAAACCATGATTTGGGAAGTGGTTATCCTTCAGATTCACTAAGTGTGAAATTTGTGACTAAATATTACAAAAAAAATCATAGTATGCCAAGTTTTGTGCGTAAAAGTTGGAAGCCTATTCTGAGAATCTTAGATAATAATTAGCTTCTATATTTTGCAATTACCATTGCATGATCTTTGTCATATGGATGTAAATCTATTGACTGTAAAATATCAAAATTCGTTTTTAATTTCTCTATTTCTTGTTCAATAATTTTTTTTGGAGATTTTGTAACATCTATACTTCTTGTCTTAATGACTAAAAAGAAATATCCACCTTTTTTTAGAAATAGTTGACAATTATCTATGGCAATTTTTGTCTGATCAGGTTGAGCAATATCTACATAGACGACATCAACTTTTCCAAATACCGAAAAATATTCTCTAGGTTTTCTTGCATCTTGAAGAATTGGAATAATATTTGCTCTTAGTGACGCAACTCTGTCTAAAAAATCTCTTGCAACTCTACTTGCATGCTCAACACTAAAGACTATCCCACTTGGGCCAACTATATCTGAAACGTGACTTACAGTTGTTCCAGTTGATGCTCCAAGATATAGAACTTTAGTTTTATTTTTAAAAGGAAACTCTTCAAGTTCATTCATTATAGATGCTGCTAATTTACTTCTAAACGGATCCCATAATCTATACTCCACTCCTTTTTTCATAATTAATTTTTCTTTGTATACTTGATTACCTGGAACTAAATTTTCAGTAGCTAGTTTTTTTTCGCCTTCTGATTTAATCCAAAAAAATGATTGATTACCTTCTTCCAAACTTATTTCTCTTTTTTGAATCTGTTCTTCCTTTATACTCTCCATCTTCTCTTCTTCCACCTCTATCATCTCTTGAATATCTAGAACCTCCATCTTCTCTTCTTCCACCTCTATCATCTCTTGAATATCTAGAATCTCTGTACTCTCTTCTTCCTCCTCTTGGAACTTCTCCAAATCTATCTTCTCTTCTTCCACCTCTATCATCTCGTCTAAACAATTGAGGTTTTCTGATATCTTTTTCAGTCGGATTTTCATATTTCTTGCCTATTTCATCAACTCTGATATTGAGTTTTTCAAGCAAAGTATGGTTTAATCCCTCTCCGTATACGTCAACTCTTGCAGCAATGACTGCCTTTGCAGCAACTGCTCTTGCAATTTTTCCTCTTTGCCATCTTGGAGCAGAATGAACCATTGCATGTTGGAATAACAATCCATGTTTTGGAGGTTGAGAACCAGTCTTTAATGATCTAAACAATGCTTTTTCAGCTCCTAAAACTTGTATTGTGCTAGCCGGAAGTGATGCTAATCTTTTGAGACTTCCAGCTCTTCCTAAAATTCTTGCACCAACTGCACTACCAAGTATTGCTGTAAGATTTGGTGCAATTAATGTCATTTCAGATTCTACATGTTCTTCAAGTTTTTTACGCAAATCATGAAAATCTAGAATTTGTTTTGCAATTGATTGCACTATTGCTAAATTAGCATCCGAGATATCACCACCTCTGCTTTTTGATGAAATTAAAGATAACATTTCTACTTTTGTTTCTGGAAAACCAGCTTCTTCAAAAACTTGTTTTGTTAATGATTCACGTTTCCCAGCAATTACAATTTGTGCATATCCATTAATGCTGTCAATAATATTATCTAATTCTGGAAAATGTAATCCATACCATTCTCTAAGCCTTGAACTTAATGCATTTGATATCTTGTCAATTTCATCTAATGAATTAATTGCTTGAATAATATGAAGATCTGGACTTTCTGATACTTCGGTAACTATTGAAGATGATAACCCTAGAGCAAATTCTCTAAGTTTTCCTAATGTATCTTGAAGGTTAGAAGCAAAACCAGAATCAACAATAATTTGTGGTTTTGTTACTTGTATTGTCTCTAAATCTGTGGCATTCATTATTTGACAATCAATTGAATATTTTTTTAAAATAACAAGTAATGATTCATCACTAACAGTAACCACTCTTTGAATTGTAGCTAGATAATCTATGAGCTCATTTAGTTTTGCTTCTTTGTTTTTCACTGAAAGATAATCTTTTACTGAATTTGAGAAAGGGAATGCCTTTTCAAATTTTTTGTCATTGAAAACTGAGATTCCCAATTCTGTTAAAATCACAGAATACATGAATTGTTCAATCTAAATCACCTTTAAAAAAGGTACCAGAATTATGAATCAACTGTTATATTCGAAACTAGGTACATTAATCAAGGTGGAACCTCATCTTGCAACTTCAATAGGTCAAATTCAATTAGATAGACCTGTAATGCTGGCATCAGGAATACTAGGAATATCATTGGATGTGTTTAATCGGTTATATCGTTCTGGGGCAGGAGCTGTGGTGACAAAATCTCTTAGCAAGGAACCTTGGGACGGATATCCAAATCCAACTATCTTTAGTGTAAAAGGTGATGGCTGGATTAATGCTGTAGGTCTATCAAATCCTGGAGCGCCAAATTTTGCTAAAATAATTGAATCCAATCAAGATGTTCCAATAATAGTTAGTTTGGTGGGTTCAATTCCTGAAGAATTTGAAATGATGATTAAAGAATTTGAAAATTGTAAAGTTACAGCATATGAGCTAAATCTATCGTGTCCTCATGTTGCTAAAGTTGGTTTAGAAGTAGGAGATGATCCAGAACTGGTAAAAAAAATAGTAACTACCGTCAAAAATTCTACTAATGTTCCAGTAATTGCAAAAGTTGGTTTGGGTACAACTCATTATTTGAATACTGTTAGTACGGCAATTGATTCTGGGATTGATGCCATTACTGCAATTAATACTATTAGAGCTATGGCAATAGATGTTGAAACAAAACGTCCAATTCTAAGCAATAAATTTGGTGGATTGTCTGGTACTCCAATTAAACCAATTGCGCTAAGATGTGTTTATGAGATTTCTTCAAAATATGATATTCCAATAATTGGTTGCGGTGGCATATCTACATGGGAAGATGCAGTTGAATTTTTCTTGGCTGGTGCATCTGCAATACAGATTGGCAGTGCTATTGGTGATAATTGGGTTGATATCTTTAATGATATCAATAATGGAATTATTTCATACATGAAAAGAAATGGTTTTTCAAAAATAAAGGACATGGTTGGTATTGCAAAGAAATTATAATCATCCAATAATTGTAACAATTGAAAAAGTAATCGATGAAACGCCAACTGTTAGAACTTTAATTTTTTCAGATGACGTAATGTCAAATGTTCGTCCCGGACAATTTGCAATGGTTTGGATTCCAGGAGTAAATGAATTACCAATGAGTATCATGGTTTCAAAAGAATCTGGAAAGGCTGCATTTACTGTAAGGAAACATGGGCCTGCATCTACTGGTTTATTTAATATTAAAGTTGGAGGACAAATTGGAATTCGTGGTCCATATGGAAACTCTTTTGATATAAAAGAAGGAAAACTTTTGTTAGTTGGTGGTGGAACTGGCCTTGTTCCTATGATGCGATTACTTACTTTTGTAAAATCTACTGATAATGTTACTGTTCTAATTGGCGCCAAATCAAAAGACGAAGTATTTTTTGAAGATTTAGCCAACAGTCTTTTGGAAAACAACCCCCATCAAGTGATTATTTCCACAGATGATGGAAGTTACGGCAAAAAAGGTTTTGTAACTGATTTGGTCGAAAAACTTGTCAATGAAACCCGTTTTGATGCTGTGTATGTCTGCGGTCCTGAGATTATGATGCACAAAACAGTCCAATCAGCTCATTCTAGAGGCATATTTGTTCAAGCCAGTCTTGAGCGAATGATGAAATGTGGCGTTGGAATTTGTGGTAGTTGTTGTGTTGGTGAGGATCTTGTTTGCAAGGATGGAACAATCTTTGATGGACAACATCTTACCTCTAATAAGGAATTTGGATATTTTTATAGAAACAAGGCTGGAATTTTACAAAACTACTAAGTTTTACCAGCAAGGTTTAAACTAAATCATAAAATTAATTTCGTGAAGGTAATGGGAACTCCAAAGATTGTTTTAACTGCTGATCGTACACTGATGTCACCATATAGGGGTTTATCTTTGGCAACATTTTTTGGATGTGCACCAGCTATAGATCCTCATAGGAAAAAAAACAGCTTTTGGTACAAAATTCTTGGAAACCAAGTAACCCCAAAAATTCTATTTGATTTTATTTGTAATTATATTCCTCATACAAACGGTGTTGCAAATTATGCACCATATGGATTAAGAAAATTAGAGGCTGGTTTGTTGCGAGATGGATTTAGTAGACAAGATGTTGTAGTTGCTCACCCTGATCATATTGAGCAGTTCATTGGACCTGAAACAGAAGTTATTGGAACATATGAAATGGATCCTCTTGGAATGGGCCCCGTAACTATGACGTTTACTTATGGTAGAAAACAAATCTCTTATGATGAATTTTACAATACTGAATTACATTATAGAATAAAGGCTGCAAAAGCAAAAACTGGAAGTAAAGCAAAAGTAATTTCTGGTGCATCTGGAACATGGCAGTATAACTATGATCCTGAGAAAATTGAAGAATTTGGAATTTATGCTATACTAGAGGGAGAACTTGGTGGAATTGCACCAGAAATTGATGGACATGCGGGAAGATTCTTTAACTATTTGATTAATGGTGACTTTGACAATATGGATCCCTTCAGAAAGAGAAGTGACTTTAAAGTAAACATTAAGGAATTTGAAAGAAACGGGAAAAAGATTCATGCACGGTTTGTAAATTTCTGGGATAGACCTAGCATAGACGAAATTCCTAATATTATTGAACCAAGTATGCATGGAATGGTTGAAGTAATGCGTGGATGCGGACGTGGATGTAAATTCTGTGATGTAACATTAAGATCATTGAGATACTATCCACCAGAAAAAGTCGTACAAGAAATTGAAGTTAACATGAAGAAAGGTGGAGCTAAATCTGCATGGATTCATAGTGATGATATTTTTGTTTATGGAATGGATCCAAGAACTGCAAAGGGAATGGAGCCAAACCGAGAAGCACTTGAAGAATTATTTACTGCAATCATGTCCACTGGTGTTGAGCACACAAATCCAACACATGGAACATTGGCAGGAGCAATAGCTGATGAAAAACTTCTCCCAAATCTTTCAAAAATTATCAAAGCTAGTCCTGATAATCTGATTGGTGTTCAAGTTGGATTTGAAACTGGAAGTTTGAGATTAATTGAGAAATATGCAGATAGAAAACTTGCACCATATAAACCAGAAGAATGGCATTGGGTTGTGAAAGAAGGTGTAAAGACAATGAACGAAAACTATTGGATTCCAGCATTTACACTTATTATGGGTCTTGATAATGATGAAACTCCTGAAGACTCATGGGACTCTATTCGTTTAATCAGTGAGTTAGAACATGAACAACCCGACGCAATGTTTACTACTACTGCACTAACATTTGTTCCAATTGGATTACTAGAAAAATCAGATTTCTTTAACATTGGTAATGAGATGACTGCTGCACAACTAGGTGTTTTATACAAGACATGGCAACATAATCTCAAATATGGTATTAAAAAATTTATGAATAGAACTGGTGCAAAAGGTCCTCGAAGATTATTCTTCAATGCACTCGCAAGATCTCTTGGTGGTATTCCACTTGCTGCAATGGAAAAATATGCACGTAGAAAGAGTAAGGAACATGAACGAGTAATTGAGATTATTAAAGCAAAATATTGGTAGTCATACAAATACATAAATTCACTAATTCGTATTTATTATCATGGCAACACACGGTTCTATTACAAAAGCAGGAAAAGTAAGAGGACAAACTCCAAAGGTAGAAGGAAGAAAAATTGTAGGTACAAATTCTAGTGTCAGAAACAAGAGCAACTTCAAAAAGCGATTTGTTCTTGGAAGATATCCAGGACAAAACAAACCAGGCCAAAGAAGAAAGAGACGATAGTCGTTTTTACTAAAATTTTATCATTTTACGATCATTTGCTAAAACAGGTTCTGTCAAGATTTTGACTAATGTCCTCATATCTTGACAGAGCCCTAAAACAACACTCTTATAAAGTACTAGTACCGTACCATACGGTATGGTAGCAGATTTAAGATTAGATAGTTTAGAAGGAGTAGGTCCTGTAACTACAAGAAAAATGTCAGATGCAGGTATCCACAACATCATGGATCTTATAGTTCGAGGTCCAGTTGAAATTGCAGAAATAACTGGAATGGAAAAAGATACTGCAGCAAAAATTGTCAATAAAGCCCGACAACATTTAGTTGAAGGAGGATTACTTTCCAAAGACTTTGTTAGTGCAAGTGAAATTTACAAACGCAGACAAAATATTGGTAAAATTACAACTGGTACAAACTGTCTTGATACTTTGTTTGATGGTGGTATTGAAACCCAAGCCTTGACAGAAGTTTATGGAGAATTTGGTTGTGGTAAAACACAATTTGCTCATACACTATCTGTAATGGTTCAGAAACCAAAAGAAGAGGGTGGTCTAGATGGTAGTGTTTTGTACATTGACACTGAAAATACATTCAGACCTGAAAGAATTGTAGATATTGCTAAAGCCCATGGAATGGATCCAGATAAAGTTCTAGACCGTATTATCGTTGCTCGTGCATATAACAGTGCACATCAAACATTGATTCTAGAAGAATCTGGCGCTGTAATTGAGGAAAACAATGTCAAACTACTTGTTGTAGACTCTGCAGTTGGATTGTTCCGTGCTGAATATCTTGGAAGAGGAACATTAGCAGTTAGACAACAAAAACTAAATCACTTTGTTCATTTATTGGTAAGAATTGCAGAGACATATGATTGTGCTGCACTTGCAACTAATCAAGTTATGTCTTCTCCTGATGTCTTTTTTGGAGATCCAACTCGTCCAGTTGGTGGAAATGTAGTTGCACATACCAGTACCTATAGAATATACTTTAAGAAATCAGGTAAGAAACGAATTGCTAGAATGGTGGATAGTCCTCATCATCCAGAACAAGAAGTACTCTTTGCTCTAGGTATAGCAGGTGTTATGGATCCTGAGGAAGCTGAGAAAAAGACTAAAATGACTATCAAAAAGATAACTGCCAAAAAGACAAAAGAATCCAAAGTGGAAACTCCAGAGGTTGAAACTCCTACAGAAACACCTGAAGTTGAAAAAGTCATTGAAACTCCAGAGGTTGAAACTCCTACAGAAACACCTGAAGTTGAAAAAGTCATTGAAACTCCTACAGAAACACCTGAAGTTAAAACAGTAGAATCTACAGTAGATGCTAAATTAGATGATTCAGAACCAATAGAAGAGTAACTACTCTCATTTCTCTCATCTCGAGTTCTTTTTGAAATTTATTTTATTTTCAATACCATTGATTAAATTATAATATGTTTGAAAATCTGTTACACAACATGACGGATCTTTATCGCTTACTTCCAGAAGAGATGGAACAACTGGTGATTGATATGGGTTATCCTAGATATAGAGCAGATCAAATTCTTCTTCCTCTTTATTACAAGTTTCCTAAAAATATCTCGGAACTGAAACAACTTCCAAAGGAAATGAGAGAAAAATTGATTGAAGCAGGTTATACAATAGGTTCTGCAAAGGAAATTCATCGTGTTGTTAGTGATGATGGAGATACAACTAAACTACTACTCAATCTTACAGATGAAACTTCTATAGAAACTGTTTTGATACAATATCCATCATCAAAAATTAATGGTCATCCAAGATCAACAATTTGTGTTTCAACTCAAATTGGTTGTGCAATGAAATGTGTGTTTTGTGCAACTGGTCAAATGGGATTTGAAAAAAATATCAAAGCCGAAGAAATTGTAGCTCAAGTAATTCATTTTGCAGATATTTTACAACAACGAGGGGAACATGTTACAAACTTGGTCTTTATGGGGATGGGAGAACCAATGGCAAATTATGATGAGATGATTCGCGCTGTGCGAATTTTAACACATGATAGAGGTTTTGGAATTGGTCAACGAAACATTACTATTTCTACTATAGGTATTGTATCTGGAATAGACAAACTAGCTGAAGAAAATCTACAAATTGGTCTTGCTATATCTCTTCATGCCCCAAACAATGAATTACGAAAAAAATTAGTTCCTACAGCAGGACCTAATTCTGTCGAAGATATTATTGAAGCAGGTAGAAGATATTACAAAAAAACTGGACGTCGGGTAACTTTTGAATATGCACTTATGGCAGGAATTAATGACTCATCTGAAATTGCAACAGAACTAGCAATACTTTTGAAAGGAAATGGTTCTCATGTAAATCTGATTCCTATCAATCCAACTGCTGGTGATTTCAAACGTCCAACACAAGATAACGTCAATGAATTTGAACAAATTTTGTCTAATGCTGGTGTTAACTGTACTGTTCGTGTGGAAAAAGGTATTGAGATCTCAGCTGCATGTGGTCAACTTAGAACAGACATTATTGGTTAATTTTTTCAAATAATGTTCTAAGTGTTAAAATAAGGCTTTTAGAGGTTTTACACTACATGGCAACTAAGAGATCCCATGGTCGTTCACATGGATTTAGATATAAAACTAGATCAATTATGAAGAAAAGGGCTCCAAGAGGAGTCTCATTCTTGTTACATGAATACAAGGAAGGTCAGCAAGCACTTATTATCATTGATCCAAGACAACACAAAGGATTACCACATAGGCGATACCACGGTAAAGTAGGTGTAATCACAAACGTTGGTAGACGTGCTATAACTCTTGATGTGAAATTAGGTAATAAATCGAAAACCTTAATCACTCGATTAGATCATATCAAACCATTCGGTGTATAGATGTGGAAGAAATAAAAAAGAAACAATCAATCTCTCTTGTAGAAGTTAAAGAAATTTTAGGTAAAGTAGATGTTGAAGAGATGGACCAAATTCAACGTTGGACCTATGATTATGTTTCAAAATTTGTATCAATTGATCTTAAGGCTGCAAAAGAAATGAAAAAACAACTCGTGAAAGAATGTGAATTAACAGAAGATGAAGCTGTTGAAATTGTAAATATCAGACCAACAAGTTTAGCTGAATTACGTTCTTTTACATTTGGCTGGAAAAAACTAATTCTTGCTGAAACTCTTGAAAAAATACTCAAGATAATTAAGGAGCACTCTTAATTTTTTAGGAGCATTTTATTTTGTACAGGGCACATAACCCACCTAGAAAATATGAAGAACACGCATATGTTTTAGATTTTAATCCTAGAGGAAAATCAACTACTGTAAGAGGAAGAGAAGGAATCATAGTCACAGCTATTGGAGAAGACCGTCTAACTCTTTTAGAGATTCTTGGAGTTGCTAATTCAACATTTGAGATAGGTGAAAAAATCTATATCGGCAAAGAAGGACGAACTAAAGTTCTATCTGTCTTGGGAAAAATGGACTATGAACATATCTCATCATCAGCTCAAAGTGAATTAAATACAGTAATAGAAAATATTGTTACTGTTAATGAATTAAAATTTGTTACATATCTAAACAATGCACAACCATTAACACCTAGAATTCATGCACTAGAATTAATTCCTGGAATTGGAAAAACCTACATGAAAACAATGCTTGAAGAACGAGAAAAGAAAAAGTTTGAAAGCTATCAAGATTTACAAGAAAGAGTTGGATTCAAAGATCCAGTAAAACACATTTCAGAACGAATCATGGATGAACTTACTGGTCAAAGCAGAATGAATCTCTTTGTAAAGAGATGATAAAACGAAAACAATTTGGACAGCACTTTCTTAACTCAAATTCTATAGCCAAATCAATTGTTTCTGAGGCTAAAATCACAAAAGGAGATGTTGTATTTGAGTTGGGAACGGGATTGGGAATCTTAACTCCGTTACTCTGTAAGAAAGCAAACAAAGTGATCTCAGTTGATGTAGATGAAAAACTTGTTAAAAGAGCAAAATCTACATTCTCTGATATTGATAATCTCATCTTAAAATCCGGTGATGGTTTTAAGAAAAAAGACTCCTTCTCTATTTTTGTATCAAATTTACCATACTCTAAGAGTAAAGATGCAATAGAATGGCTTGCACAAACTTCTTTCTCTCATGGTGTGATCATGGTCCAAAAAGAATTTGCTGAGAAACTACTTTCAAAATCCTCAAAGAAAAGAAGAGCAGTAAGTATTGTTGCCAATTATGCCTTTGAAATTAAAAAAATCTCTAATGTAGGAAAAAATAATTTTTCTCCACCTCCAAAAGTTGATTCTGTAATTTTAAAAATAATTAAAAAAAATACTATGAACAAAGATCTGATTCAAACAATCAATAAAATTTTTTCATATAGACGAAAAACTATTAAAAATATTCTAAAACAATTCAATAAGGAAACTGTAATGGATAAACGAATAGACGATCTTTCAGTAGATGAAATAATTCACCTTGCAAAACAAATTCTTGAAAAATGATGAGTATCCTCCTTCGGAGGATACTTTTTTTCTAGTAGATAATATTGAAAATGAAACCGGAGATTTTGCATTAGATATTGGAAGTGGTTCTGGATATCTAACAAAATTACTCTCTGAAAACTTTTCTTTTGTAGTTGGAACTGACATTAACTACAAAGTGTTAAAACATCAAACTTACAAAACAAAAAATCTTGTTTGCTGTAATGGTTCAGATGCATTAAACATAAAATTTGATCTTATTGTTTGTAACCTACCCTATCTTGCAACTGATGAAATCTTAGATATTGCAACCGACGGTGGTGCAGAAGGACTTGAAATACCTCTAAAGATAATAAAATCAGCTATTTCATGCCTAAATACAACAGGGAAATTTCTATTTGTAACATCTTCACTTTCAAATTATCAAGCATTAATTGATGCAACAAAAAAAGAAGGGTTAACAGCAAAAGTTATTGCAAAAAAGAAATTATTCTTTGAAGAACTGATCCTTGTTGAAGCTAAAAAGTGATTATTTTTTTAATAGTTCAGCAGAATGTTTTGCAATTGCATTAGCCATTTCACTTAATTTTGCATTACCACCAATATCATATGTTACAAATTTCCCTTCATTGATTACTTCATCTGTGGCTTTGAAAATTGCATTCTTAATTTCAGGTTCATCAAGATATTCTGTCATCCATGCTCCAGATAAAATTGCAGCAGTAGGATTTACTTTATCCATTCCTTTGTATTTCGGTGCACTTCCATGTGCTGGCTCAAACATTGCATAATTATCACCAATATTTGCAGAGTAAACATTTCCAATTGAACCAATACTACCAGAAGCACATTCTGAAATAATATCCATAAACAGATTTGTACTTATTAAAACAGAATTATTGAATCTCTCAGGATTTTTTACTAATTGTTGAGTCATATTATCAATATAATATTCTTCAATCTCAATTCCTGGATTTTCTTGTGCAGCCCTTTCTACTTCACTCCAAAAAATTCCATCTGTTCTTTTTAAAATATTCCTTTTTGTAATTGCTGTTACTTTTTTTAATCCATATTTTTTTGCCCACTCAAATGCAGAATCTACTATTCTTTTACAACCTTTTCTTGTAATTTTTCTTATTGCAATAGCAGAATCTTCTGATGTATCAAACTCAATTCCTGCATACAATCCTTCAGTTGCTTCCCTAAAACAAACAAAATCAAGCTTTTTGTTTGGTGATAGTCTATCATACGTCTTGATGGGTCTAATATTTGCGTATAGTTCAAATTTTTGTCGCGTAGAAACAGCTACACTTCTTGGAGCGTCAGGCGATGGTATTGTTGTAGTTGGACCTTTGTAACAAGCATCACTTTCATCCATGATTTTTGATGTGGCTTCTGGAATGTATGTTGCTCCGCCATTTTTTTCCCATTGCTCTGAACCTGCTTCACAACGAATAAGTTCAATTTGGGTATTGCATGCTTCTAAAACCTGAATCACTGCATCAACTAATTCCGGACCAGTTCCATCTCCATTAATTACGGCTGCTTTTTTACCCATTGCAGCGTGATTTGTCGATTGAGCGTATTTAATTCTACTCCTGTCAATGAAACCATTTTTTCTATATTTCCTATAAGGGGCAATTTATTAATATAATTTGGTTTCATTTTGATAGAAGATGATTATTGTACAGCTTTCTGATCTTCATGTAGGTTCTCAGTTCCAACCAAATGTATTTGAAACAATAGTCAAAGAAGTTAACGAACTAAATCCTGATGTGATTGTAATTACTGGTGATCTAACTAATGAAGGCCTGATGAAAGAATATGAAAAATGTAAATCACTACTAACACAATTTAACACAAAAAAAATTATTTCAATTAGTGGAAATCATGATTATAGAAATACTGGTTATTTGTTGTTCAAAAAATTCTTTCCATTTGAAACAGTTAATGAGTTAGATGATGATGTTGTTTTAGTAACAGTTGGAACTGCTAGACCTGATAGAAATAACGGTGAAGTTGGATATCGACAAAATTTGTGGTTAGAGAGAACTATGAAAAAATACAAAGATAAAATAAAAATTGTAGCAATGCATCATCACTTAATTCCAATTCCTGATACTGGTTCTGATCAGCTTACTGTTGTTGATGCTGGTGATGTTCTAAGAACAGTTTTGGATACTAAAGTTGATGTGGTTTTGTGTGGACACAAACATAGGCCTTGGG
>JADFJY010000018.1 GCA_022565935.1 Nitrososphaerota archaeon | reverse complement strand
TTAAAATTGTTTAGAATAACTTTATAGGCTTAGATCTTAAAAGTTGTTTTGATTTGGATATTTTAGAAAAAGTAGATTTGATTGAAAGACCACCAACTGAAGAAGTAGTAACACGTGATGAGTTAATCGAATTATTCAAGACAAATTCTTCACCAAAACATTACATTGGTTTAGAAATTTCTGGTTTCTTACATCTTGGTAGTTTAATCAGCACTGGTTTCAAAATTAATGATTTTATGAAAGCTGGAGTAAACTGTACTGTATTTCTTGCAGATTGGCATACTCTGATTAATGATAAACTAGGAGGAGATTGGGATGTTATTACAAAAGTCTCAAAATATTATGCAGATGCTTTCAAACTTGTATGTCCAGGAGTAAATATTGTTCTTGGTTCTGAACTTTATGATTCAAGAAAAGAATACTGGAGAGAATTTGTTGAATTCACTAAACATATGTCACTGAAACGCACTATGCGTACTCTAACTATTATGGGAAGAACAGAAGATGAATCGAAAATTGATCTTGCAAAATTACTTTATCCTCCAATGCAAGCAGTTGATATTCATTCACTTGACTTGGACATTGTACATTCAGGAATGGACCAAAGAAAAATTCACATGTTAGTAAGAGAGATTTTTCCAAAAATGAAATGGAAGGTTCCAGTTGCTGTTCATCATGGGCTTTTACCAGGACTAAAACGTCCTGAAGAAGAAAAATTTGTTGAAAAATTAACAATTGAATGTGATGAATGTGGTCGTGAATATGGACCAGAAGAAAAACCTCCTTGTCCAAAATGTGGACATAAAGGGACACATACCAAAATAATTATTGGAAAAATGAGCAAGTCAGATCCAAATTCAGGTGTCTTTATTCATAATACAGATGATGAAATAAAGAAAAAGATTAGCAAAGCATGGTGTGAAGAAGCAAATATTCAGAATAATCCACTATTAGAGATTGCAAGAACAGTAATTTTTCATGAGTTTAATGAAATGAAAGTTGAAAGGCCTGAAAAATTTGGTGGAAATATATCATATACAGATTATAATCAATTAGAAAAAGACTTTGTGGAAAAGAAATTACATCCAGGTGATTTGAAACAAACAGTCGGAAGTTATTTGGTGAAAATAATTTCCCCAATTAGAGAAAAGCTGAGTCTTAGTGAAGAACTAAATGAAACAATAAAGAAAAGTTATTAGACTTTAAGATCTGGATTGGTCTGTTCTTCTAAATTGTATTTTGATTTGTATCCTCTTGGATTTATCATCAAATCTTTGTAAGTATATGTAGATGAATTTCCAATAATTACAGTAGTAATCATGCCTAATTTGTCTGAATGATTTGGTAAATTTTCTAAATCAGTCATAACTACTGTTTCAGATTCTCTAAATGCTCCTTTGATAATAGCAACAGGAGTTGTAGGTTTACGATATTTTAGAAGAATTTTTCTAGTGTCTAGTAATTGATGAATTCTTTTTTTACTAGATGGATTATAAATAACAATTACAAAGTCACCTTGTGCTGCAGCTTCAACTCTTTTTTGAATAATTTCCCATGGAACTAACAAGTCACTCATACTAACAACTGCAAAATCAGTCATCAAAGGTGAACCAATTATAGATGCACAAGAATTTAATGCTGATACACCTGGAATAATCTCAACTTGTAAACCATCTTTAGGATTCCAACCACTTTCAGCAAGAGTTTCATAAATTAATCCAGCCATTCCATAAATTCCAGGATCTCCACTTGATACAAGTGAAACAATTTTTCCTGATTTTGCAAGATCAATACACTGACGAGCTCTTTCAACTTCTTGTGTCATCGCATAACGGTAAACTGTTTTATCTCCAATTAGATCTTGAACTAAATTTACATAAGTTTCATATCCAACAATTGTATCACTTTCAATAATTACTTCTTTTGCTCGAAATGTCATATGATCATGGTGTCCAGGACCAACGCCAACAATGTAGAGTTTACCAGTCAATTTCAAAACATATTTTTTGTTTAGTAATTTATCCCTTTTGTGAAATTTCTATTGGAATGGATCTATAAATGGACAATTAACTATATGAACACTATTAGTTGGTCTTGCAATGCTTACAGATATCAAATCATCAGCACGAAATGAATCAATATCTGATTTTGTCTCTAAAATTTTTGCTGATTTTACATCATTCCATTCAACTAGGTAAATTCTCCACATAGGACTGTAATTTGTATCACCAAGAGCAGCACCAGCAATTCCGGGTTGAAATCCTAGTGGGCCAGTGCCTTTAATTCCATTTTTAAATTGGAAAAAATCAACTGCTCCGGAATGAGCTATTAGATTTGCAGAGGTAGGAGATGAAACAACTCCCATTGTTTCTGCAGGTCCTGAAGGAGTAGCATCAGTAACAATATAGTAGATGGTTCTTCCATCAGGTCCCCATCCTCTATGAGCAACAAAGGTTACAGTCAGTTCATCCTCATTGATCTCAATTATCTGACCTCCATCGTATGGAGTTTCATCTGTAATTTCTTTATCAGAACGTACTAACATCTGTCCATCGGGCCAAACAATTTGAGGAGTATTTAGAACAATTCCTGTTTCGTTAAATTCAACTCTACCACCTTCTTCTGCAGTAATTACATCTGCTGCAGATTCAAACATTATTTCTTTTTGACCTATTTTCCATGTAACTTCAATTACAGAATTTAATGCACTATATTGTGATTCTTGTGATGGAGTACTAGAAAATACTTCATCTTGGAATCCATAAATTCCATCACCTTTAATTCCATTTTTAAAAATGAATAATTTTTGAAGAGCATCTTCTGGTACATCTGCAATAGCTAAAGCAAGTTCAACATTCCATCCTTGTTTTTCTGAGAGTGTTTTAACATAATCCTCATCACTACCATCAGTGATAATGTAAAGAATTTGATTTCCTGCGTAGATTCCTTTATGCATTGGAATTGTAGCTGGAACATTTGTTTTTGAAAGTAAAAATGAAGGATCTTCTTTTTCTAATTCAATTTTTTGCATTAATACTTCTGTTGGTTGTCCTCGTATCCAACCATCAACACTTACAGTTACAGTAAATTCTTTTGAATCAGATGAATGTAATGCAAGTGCAGCTCCTGTAAACTCAAAAGAACCTGATTTTTCATCTAAATCAATCAAAGATAAGCCATAAACAGAATTCCCATCAACAGTCCAGGTAGGTTGGCCTTTTACTTCTTTAGAGTTTATTTCATGTAAAACGACAATCTGAACAGGCTTACTTGAGGTAAATGTCATAGAACCATCATAAAGAGTTCCTTCATTTGGTGATAGAATAAGTGCTAATTGGTGATTTTGATGTCCTTGTCCTGGATCTTGAGAAGATGTAATAGTTTGAGTAAAGTGAATTTTTTTTCTAGAACCTGCATCTACGAATTGATCAGATATTGACGAAATAGAGATAATACTAGCTACAAAAAATACAATAATCAAAATAGAAATTTTTTTATTCAATAGTTGTGATTAAATTTATTCCCATAAATTATTTTGTTTTAATTAATTTTATCAAGTTCAAATTCATTATGTAGAGCTTTCACTGCTGTATTTGCATCAGAATTTTTTACGACAAATGCAAGATTAAGCTCAGATGAACCTTGAGTAATCATTGATACGTTAACTTTGTTTTTCTCAATTGCTCCAAAAACTCGTGAAGCAACTCCAACAGTTCCTCGCATACCTGAACCAATTAATGCAATAATAGCTACATTTGTAGTGACTTCTAACTTTTTAATAATTTTTCCTAGTAACTCCATTTCTAATGCAATTACTGCTTTGTCAAGATCAGAATTCTTTACCACAATTGTAATGCTTGATTCTGAAGGATTCTGAGAGATCATCATTACGTTTATTCCAGACTTTGCTAATGTTGAAAAGATTTTGGCGGCAGTTCCAGGTGTTCCAACCATACTACCTCCTTGAATATCGATTAACCCATTATTTTGAACATTACTTACACATTTTATGGTATTTTTAGCAGATGAAGAAGTAAATGCAGTTACTAATGTTCCTTCATTTTTTACATTAAAAGAATTTCTAATCTTCATTGGGATTTTCTTTGATAGAAGGGGCTCAAATGTTCGTGGATGTATCTGCTTTGCACCAAACATAGCCATTTCAATTGCTTCTATGTATGATACTTGTTTGAGTAATTTTGCATTTTTAACAATTTTTGGATCTGCTGTCATAAGTCCATCTACGTCACTCATTAACCAAATCTCATCTGCTTTAATGCAAGAACCAATAGTTGTTGCAGAATAATCAGAACCTCCTCTACCAAACGTAGTTACATGTCCATGTTGATCTGCACCTGCAAATCCTCCTACAACAGGAATTGTTTTCTTTGAGAACAAAGCATCTACTGTCTTTGATACTCTTAGTCTGGTTGTATCAAAAAGTGGTCTAGATTCACCAAAGTTAGAATCAGTTACAATTCCTACTTCTTTGCCAGTAAGAGAAATTGATTTTTTACCTAGATCGTTAATTGCTGATGAAACTAATTGTATTGATAATCTTTCACCAAATGAAATTAGATAATCCATTGATCTAGGTGTAACTTCACCCAGTAATACCATTCCATCAATTAATGCAAGAAGTTCTGTAAAGTCTAGACCTAGTTTCATCAGTAATTTTTTTTGTATATCAGATTTTTTGATTGTTTGTTTTGCTAATTGTTTATGTCTATTGATAATTTTTGCTGCAAGTTGTTCAGCTTTTGTTTTATTTTCTTTTTTTATAGACTCAGATATCTCTATGAGATCATCAGTTGTTCCACTTGTTGCAGAACAAACAATTAAGATTTGATGTTTTATTGATAATGAGTTAATGTGTTTAGCTACAGCTTGAATATCTTTTGTAGTAGAAATTGATGTTCCACCATATTTTATAACGAGTCGCATTTCAAAATACCTGAATTAGTTAATCTTTAAATGCTTTAACTTTCCACGCGTGGAGCTAAGTAAAAGTGAATTCTACCAATATTTGCTACTTTAAATTCAATTCTAAGAGGTTTAGCGCTCGAAAACTCACATGTGATTAAGCCTGCAGTATTTCCTACTGCTTTTATCACAGGATTAAGATATTCAAGGCTGTAAGTACCAGTACTATCTACTTTTGAAAAAATTTCTTCAATGTCTTCATCATCTTTGTCAAGATTAATTACAACTTCACCAGAATCACCTTTACCTGAAAAATCTGCTTTTGAATCAAATGTTTGAATTGTTAGATAGTCAGATACAACTTGTACATCACCAAGAATCTTATCAAATTTTGAAGAAGACAAAGTAATTTTTGAATCATATGGAATTTTTGGCAACGGAGTGTCAGTTGCAGAACTTTCAATTAAACGCATTTTGTATTTTTTATTTTTTCCAACTGTTACAAGTAACATATTTTGATCAGAGATACTAATCTCTATACTATCTTTTTTATCTGCTCTTTTGATAAGTTTTGAAAATTCATCTATTCTTACTCCAAATTTTATATCACTATCACACTCATATTTTTCAAATGCGGAATTAGGCCACGATATATCAATAAGTGCAACATGTGAGGGATCCATTCCTCTAAAAGTAATTCCTTCTGCTGTTGCAACAAATGTAGCTTCTTCAACAAGTGTAGATATTGCAGAGATTATTGCCTTTAGATCGTCTGAACCACTTGTTTTTGCTGCAAAAGTCAAATCAATTTTGTTGACTTTAAGTTCCAGTTAAACGTTATGAGTAATCACGCCAAGTATGTTTACATTTCTGACAACGATAAAATCTGGTTGTAGGTTCATCTCCACTTCTAGTTTGAAACATCCACCAAACTGCTTCATCATGTCCACACTTTCCACAATCCATTTTGATTGTTGAATTAGTTTCTTCTCCTTCATTTCCTTCAAAAGCAAGAAGTGAGAAATCTGGTTCTTCTTCGTTAGTAATTTTTTTTACTGATTTTATTTTTTCTCCTTCAGTATAACCACATTTGGAACATTGAAGGCCAGAAATACTCTTTTTTAATTTGACCTCACATTTGGGGCAAAATTTCAAACTAATTTTCCTTAATTTTAGAATTAAATAATTTTTTGAACTCTTCTGCCATTTTTATTACTGAATCTGTAGCTTTTTTTACCTCTCCAAGTGGTTTTGTGTTAGAATTAATTTTCATATGGATTTCATTGGTAAGGGGATGTTTTACAATAACTCCTGCAAAATCAATTTTTGATTCTTTTAGTAGTTCATGTTGAATAATGTATAAAATTCCTATATCAGCATCTGTAATTGAAAAACTGATTTCCTTTGGTTCTAAAGTGAGTACTTGAGCATCCATGTAATCGGAAAAAGAACTTATTGTGGATATAAATCATTATGAGTAATTAGGTATGGAAGAAAGCAAGATTTCAGAGATTCATGTAACAAAATCCAATAATGAGTACTCATCTGATGACAATATTGAGATTAACGTCCAGTTTTTAGTTGAAGGAGGCATTAGAGATGCGTTTAATGAGGTAAATTGGACAAGAGCATACAACAACAATGATGTTGGATTCAAATTGAAATATGGTGTAAAATTGATATCAGGAGGATTCAGAAAGAAGGAATTAGGTAGGACTGTTGATACCTATCGAAAGGCATCAATCTTTTGGACAAGAAATCCAAAATTAGTCAATCCAAATAAAGACAAAAGAGTTTGGGTTCAGATAGCGAAAAATTTTGAGCCGTTTATCAGACTTTCAGAGGAAGAGGTAAGACAGGAATTATTTGACTTTAATGAAAAATTTGTATTCAAAGCATCAGATTTAGGAAAAGGTAAGCACAAGATTATGGCTGAAGCTTTTGCATCATGGCAAAAGCATGACTTTACAGAGCCAGGAAATGTTAAAAATAATTCCACTGAAATTGAAATCATAATCAATTAGGGATATAAGGAACTTTTTGATTGAATTAACATGGCAAAATACGATGGACTATTAGGACAACCAATACTGGAAGTAGAAGAACCTGATAAGGAAGGTGGAATTACCTTTATTATTAAAGACAACAGGTTTTTGTTCATAAAAGTAGTTGATGGAAAAATTGATACCGTATCGATTCCAGAATAGGTGAATATGAATGGGAAAATATGATTCAATCAAAATGGTAGAAATTGTAAAAATAGAAGATCCTGATTCAGAAGGTGGATTAACTTTAATCTTTAAAGGTAATAAAATTTTGAAGATTAAAATTGTTGATGGTAAACTAGTTTCAGAATTTGTCTAAACTAATTTTTTACATGTTTTTCATAAAAACCAATAGCTAGCTCTTGTACTTCAGATTGTATAGAGCCAGGTCTTTCATCTCTAATTTTTTTAATGGCTTCATCTGTTGAAAATTTTTTATATTTTATATAGTAACATGCAAGAATTGTTCCTGCTCTTCCCATTCCAGCTGCACAGTGAACCATTACTGCTTGATTGTTTTTAATTTGTTCATGGATAAAATCTACTGCTGAATCTATTTTATCCATATCAGGAGCTGTAAGATCAGGAGTTGGAACGTGAAGATAATTAATGTTTTTTATCCAGTCATCAGGTAGAGCGTTCTCAGTCATAGTTACAATTGATTTTATTCCTTGATGTAAAAGCCAATCAAATTCATGAAAACTTGTTGGCATTCCAGAACCAGCTAATTTTTCATCAATCAGCCATGAAAAGTTAGTTGGTTTTTTTGTAATTTTGCCATGAACCTTTCTCCAAATATTTCCAGGTTTGCTCATGCAAGATGTTGATATTTTCTATATTTTTAGCATTACGGAATTATGTGTGAGTGAATTATGATGCTACTGCTCTAACAGGGGAACCTGTAGCATCTTTAAGCTTTAGTGGAAGTATTGTAAAATTAAATTCCTTTGATGAAATTTTATTCAAGTCTGTTAAATTCTCTACAATCAAAATATTATTTTTTAATAAAATATGATGAACACTATATGATTCATCATTTCCTAGATCTATACTTGGGGAATCTATTCCAACTAGATTGATATTTTTTGATACAAGATATTTAGCAGCAGATGTGGACAATCCTGGATTTTCTGTGAAATAGTTATCTTTTTTTAAATTTTTTTGCCATCCAGTAAAGAAGAAAATAGATGAATAGTTGGAAATCTTCCCATTCTTTTTTTCAAATAAAGTAATGTCTAATTTAGTAATAGCAGTGTTCTTGTTTTTTTGGAGTTTGATTATTGTAGCTTTTCCTAGTAGTCTATCAATAGGAATTTGATTGATTTTGAGACCATTTTTTATAAAATGATATGGTGCATCAAGATGGGTTCCAGTATGCGAACTAAAGAATAACAGTTCAAGATTATATCCATCATCCTTTAGATTAGACCAAGAAATGAATTGAGGTTTTGGAGAACCAGGAAAGCTTGGAATAGATTCTGATATTGTCAGTGTTAAATCAATTGGTTTCACACCAACAGATCTTGATAGTGATTAATCAGTTTTTGAACTATGAAAGGTTAAATACTGTTTGATGAAAAATTTCATGTGCCAATTGCTTATGTTCTAATAAATTCAGATTTAGGATCAGATGAATCAATCATTAATGAAGTAAAGAAGATTCTTTCTGAGGAAGATGTCATTTCTGAAGTTCAAGGAGTTTATGGAGTATATGACATTGTCTTAAAGTTGTCTTCTGACAATACTGAGAAATTACGTGCAATTATCACCAACAAAATTAGAAAGATCAGTAAAGTTCAATCAACATTGACTATGATGGTCATAGAAGAACAAGAAAATCTATAGTTTCTTTATTGTATCAATTACCTGAAGAATTTCAGATTCTGTGTTAAAAAAGTGAGGAGATGCTCGTACAATTTTTTTTTCCATAATTTCTCTTACTGCCAAAACAATACCTTGTTTCTCAAGTTTATCTGCTATTTCTTGTGAATCAAAACCATCAATATTAAAAGATACAATACTAGTTCTGTCATTTGGATCTTCTGGTCCATATAAAATAACATTTGGGATTTTTGATAATTCTTCTCTGAAAAGATTTGACAAGTATTGATTTTTTTTATGAATATTTTTCAAACCAAAGTTTAGCAAGTAACTTACAGATGATTCTAATCCAACTATTCCAACATAATTTCTAAAACCAGTTTGAAATTTGTCTGGTAGTTCTTTGAAAGCAAGATTTGAATCATCATAAATTATTGCAGATTCACCTCCAATTGTCATTGGTTCTAATAATTTGCTTGATTTTCTATTACAGTAAAATATACCAGTACCCATCGGACCACAAAGCCATTTAGAGCCATTAAATGACATGAAATCACATTTTATTTTTGATACATCAATATCATCTATACAACCTACGGTTTGCGCACTATCAATAAAAAATGGAACTCTATTTTGAATAATATTTCCAATTTCTTCTACAGGTAATAATGAACCAGTATTATACAGGGCATGACTAAGAGAGATTAGTTTTGTGTTAACATCAATGTAGGATTCTAGATCATCTAATTTGAAAAAACCATTCTTGTCTATAGGAAGATTTTTTATTAAAATTTTTTCTTTTAATTTAATCCAAGGATAAAAATTTGAATGATGTTCATGTGCCATTCCACGAATTATCATGTTAGAATTAGTATCAAAAGATATACCATTTGCAACAATATTAATTCCATCAGTTGTGCTTTGGGTAAGAATAACTTCATTTGGTTGGCATGCGATAATTTTTGCAATTATTTTTCTTACATTTTGTAGTTTTTCAGTAATAAATAATTCTGAATCTTTAGAATCAGGACCAATTAAATTGTATGATATTAAAAACTCTTTCATAGCATCTATACTTTGAGAAGGCATCAAAGAGACTGATGCATTATTTAGATAGATTTTATCTGAATTAGGAAAATCATCTGAAATATCTTTTGATACTAAATTCATTATTATATCTGTAAAATGCTAAAATGGTGTTGGATAAAAATCCTGAGAGTATTTTAGATAATAATTTAACATATATACAAAATGAATTTAGGCAAAAGCTACCAAGTATAGTGTTATGTTCAGAAACTTTCCATAAAGCAGAATTTCTTAACAGGTTGATCAATTCTGTAGAAAATCCAATTATTTTTGTAGATATGGATTTACTTTACACGGGATATGTTGAATCTGGAATGATTCAGAAAAAAAATAACGTAACAATTTTTCATCCTGATAAAGAAAGTTGGAAGAAGGAATTATTAGAAATCATAACTAAAGTATCAAAGAAGAAATTTCTAGTTATAATTGATTCATTCAATGGAGTTTACAATATGTTTGATGATCTTGAATCTGCGAGATTCATCAATTCATGTATTATGTTACTTTCATCTGTTGGGAAACAAACAAGTTCCTCTATTGTTATAGTTGCAATGGCAAGAAAGAAAGAAAATAATGAATGGATATTATTACCAGGAGGAAAACAGATCATTAAATCAGAAAAAACTGGAGTTTTTTTATTAAAAAAAATTGAAAACGATTTAGTGATCAGTACTTTGGATGAATCAAACCCAAAGATATTCAAAATAGAGCAAGAAAATAGTTGATTTGGGTTTTTGTGCGATCAAATTTGAAACACCGTTATAACTTGATATTTTTAGGCAAATTATATAAGGACTAAATAAAGAAATGATTTCATAATGCCAGTAGCAATACTTCCAGACATCAGTGAACAGATGTGTATCGGATGTGCACTTTGTGTAGAAATCTGTACAACTCTTGGTCCAGATGTCCTTAGAGTAAAACCAGTTGAAGGCTGGAAGAGAGGTAAAGCATTTGTATTTTATCCAGAAAGATGCATCACAGATGGCGCATGCATAGGTGTATGCCCAACTAAAGCAATCTTTTGGATGAGACCAATGGACTTTACAGTAGGACAACCAGTTCCACTCTACAAGAACTCAGTCTTCGTCAAAGGTTGGACTGAATTAATCGATTAGATTAGTTCAATTTAATTTCTTTTTCTTATTTCAGATATTCTTAGTACCAATGTGCGTTGTGAGATATTTAGTTTTTAGAAAAACTAAATTTTGATGCCCAACCACTTTTTTGTTTTTTAGTTAGTTTTTTTGAAAGATTATCTAACATATCATATGTAATTGTAAATCCATATCCAACCATAGTAGCATCTTTTCCATAGTTTTCCTTGTTAGATATTAATTCATCATCTAGATCTTTGATTTTTTTAGTTTTTAGATCAAATAATCGAATTTTTTTACCATTTTCAAGTTTGATTATTGCATCACCACTTAATCCTTGAATTGAAAAGTTTTCAAAAAATCGTATTGAACCATTTTGTTTTAATTCAATTACAGAATCATGAGTGAATTTACCCCCATAAAATAAAATTTCACGTCCAGATAATATTACATCATCTTCTACATTTAGAACAATAATTGTATCAGCATCTAGTAAAACTGTATTGACGACATTTTCAGCAATAATTTTTCCATTTGGAGCTGAAATGTGTGTTCTGTGTTCTTGTATTTGAAAAACACCAACTTTTATCTTGTCTTCAACTTTGTATTTTCTGCCATAGATATTTCCAACTATAATATTCCCTTTATCTGCAATAATTCTAGCACCATTCTCAATTTTGAATTTAGTTTCTAAAGGATTAACAAATTTGAAATCTCCTGTAGTCAGACGAATATTTGTTTTGAATTCTTGTGTCCATGATGGACTAGTTATACTTCCTTGCATAATTATTGGGCCATCATAAGTTAGATTTCCTGCCATGAAATTCCCTTTGATTAATAAAGCACCTGAAGCTTTTCTTTCTAGTTCAATTTTACCAAGAGTTTTTGATCCAAATAATCTTGTTGCAGTTAAGTTTGATCTGTTTAAGGCTGCTGCCCATTCTTCAGCAGTTTTCATTTCTTTGGATAATTGCTGACCTAGAATTTGATTTTTTCTTCTAACATCAGCTTCAGATTCATCAGTATATACTCGTGAGTTTCTTATTTTTTCGATGTCTGTATCCGGATATTTTTTACCAATTTTGAGATCTTCATAGGCTTGTTTAACTTTGATGAATTGTTCATTTTCTCCACCACGATCTGCATGAAATTGTAATGCTAATCGTCTAAACGCAGCTCGAATTTCTTTCTTAGTTGAACCTTCTATAATTTCTAAAATATCATAATTATTTTCTACCATTTCTTACACCATCTAGATTAATTTTTCATAATTCCTATACTTTTAGGTTATTACACCATGATAAATTCTAAGATTCTGGATAATCATCAAATGGATTAGTTGTTTTGTAATTTTTCATCTCTTCATCAAAAAAGAATTTTTCAGTAAGTGCTGGTTTTAGATCGTCTAACCAAATTGCATTTTCATCATATTTTGCAAAGAATGGAATTTGTACCCAGTCAGGATTTCTACCCTGTAAAAATCTCAAAACAATTACCTTCTGATCATTTAGATTTGCAGTTCCAATAACATGTACTTTTCCTGGAGTTGCAGACATACTAGGTCCACGAACAGTTCTTGCCAATCCACTTACTGAAGAATAGGCTTTTCTGAAAATTTCATATGCCTTAACGAGTGGAATTCCAAAATAATGTTGAGCGCCAGTATCTCTAACGATAAACATGTAATATGGAATACATCCCAACTGAACCTGCTTACTCCACATTTTTGCCCACATTGCTGAATCATCATTAATGTGTGCTAAAATAGGAGATTGAGTTCTGATTTGTGCACCTGTTGCCCTTACTTGTTTAATTGCATTTTTTACAGAATCTGTTGATAATTCAATCAAATGATTAAAGTGAGCCATAAATGCAAGATGTATTTCATTATCAGTAATCTTTCTAAAAATATCTAACATTTCTTGAGAATCAGAATCTGTTAAAAATTTGTAAGGCCAGTAAGCTAGAGCTTTTGTTCCAATTCTAATTGTTTTAAGATTTGGAAGTTTTGCATCAATTAGAGTATCAATATATTTTGAAAATACTTTTGCTTTCATAATCATTGGATCACCACCTGTAAAGAGTACGTCACTAATCTCTGGATGTTCTATAAGATATTGAACAAGTTGTTCACCCTCTCGCATTGCAAATTTCATTTCATCAATTCCAACAAATTGTGGCCATCTAAAACAAAAGCTACAATATGCATGACAAGTTTGACTTTGACTTGGAAAGAAGAGACAAGTTTCCCTGTATTTGTGTTGCATACCATACAACTTGGTTCCATCTTTTAGTGTTGGAACATTAAGTTCCATTTGTCCTGCTGGATGTGGATTTAGTTGTAAACGAATTTCATTTGCAAGAGATGTAATTTCTTTTTTATCAGAATTATTTTTTAAAACTGTTTCCATTTTTTTATAATGTTCTGGTTTTAACATTTCTTTTTGGGGAAAAGTTAAAATAAATATTGGATCGTTTGGTATATTGTTCCAATCAATTAATTGTTCAACAACATAGTTGTTTGCTTTGAAGGGTAAAACATTCCCTACAACTTCCATCTCAAATTGAGTTTCTTCAGAAAGATTCTGAATGTGTGGAAGTTCACGAAAATTTGATAATGTATATGATTTTAGCGATGGCGAATCATCCCAAATTGATTTTTGATAGGTCATTTAGTAAATAGAACATATCCCTTGATAAAAGTTACAGGGTTTTTACGCATGAAAATTTTTGAATTTGATAAAAATTCCAATCAATAGTGATAATAGAAGTTAACTTTGTATTCTATATTAAACGTGATTTAATTGAGTAGATATGGCTGAGCACGAAACTACGGAGATTTCTGTAGGAGAATTTGAAACAATTCCTCAGCTTTTGGCTTCTTCAGAGTCTCTTCAGATAGCCTTTGTTCTTCTAATCATTGGTTTGGTAGTTATCGGAATAGTTTACCGTAAATTTTCTCAGTGGATTTTTTCTCAAAAATTCAACTATACACGACCACATGCTTCTAAATTTGTTCGTAAGGCAGTGCTACCATTTTTTGCAATAGCTTTAGTATCATCCATTAATGTTTACATACAAACTACTGAGTTGTTTGAGGCTGAGAGTACAACTAGTAATACAGATAAATTAGATGCTGCTGAAAAATTCGCAAAAATTCTTAATTCTATTAACATACTAGTAATTGGTTGGACAATATCACATCTAATTCCAATTGCTTTAGCAAAACGTGACAAATCTTCTCTGGAAAGAGAAGATTATGGACAGTGGTATAACAAGCGAGGATTTACAGACGATGATGGATTATTCTACAAATGCTTCAAGTGGAGTCCACCTCAGACAACTCCTAACGACATGAAAGATGATGAATTTCAAAACTATATTCAAACAGAGGATGGTCT
>JADFJY010000017.1 GCA_022565935.1 Nitrososphaerota archaeon | reverse complement strand
AAAAACTCGATAGACTAGCAACAGAAATTCTTAAAGAACTAATTGTAGAAAACCCTCAATTGAAAATATATACTTAGATTTAAAATGAGTTTTCCAAATCCAGATGAACCAGAATATCATGGACATTCCCATAATGATGGAACTCAGCCTCATTCACATGATGGTTCAGAACCTCACGACCATTCACATAATGAAGCAGAAATTTCAGCACAAAAAGAACAAATTCTAAAACAAATTCTTACATCAGAAGCTAGAATGCGATTAAACAATATCAAAATGGTAAAACCAGAGTTATCTAATCTTGTAGAACAATATCTCATTGGAATGGCAACTCAAAAAAAAATCCCTAGTCAGATAACAGATGATCAACTAAAGCAAATATTGCTCTCTATTCAGCAACCTAAACACGATTTTAAGATGAGTAGAATCTGATCCCAATAAAATATAATTATGGGTCATAACTCGGTTTAGTCATGAAAGCCGTTGTATATACTGAATATGCACCAGATGATAATTTTGCTAAAATCCTCAAAGTGCAGGATATAGATGATCCAAAACCAAAAGCAGATGAAGTAATTTTCACAGTAAAATCTACTGCTATAAATTATAATGACATTTGGGGAATGCGAGGAGATCCAGTTCCTGTTCCATTACCACATGTGTCAGGTTCTGATGCAGCAGGAGATGTAACTGCAGTAGGTGATGATGTTAAAAATATTAAAGTTGGTGACAGAGTAGTTTCTCATTCTAACATGTCATGCAGAGTTTGCAAAGCATGTACTGATGGTAGAGAATTTGATTGTCTTAAGAGAACTATTTGGGGATTCCAAACTGGTCCAAATTGGGGAGCCTTTTCTGAAATAACTCATCTTCCTGAAGTAAATATTGCAAAAATTCCAGAAGGGTTGTCGTATGATGAAGCAGCCGCTGCATCAATGACTTTATTGACATCATGGCACATGTTAGTTGGAAGAGCCAAAATTACACCAGGACAAACTGTCTTGATAATGGGTGGTGGTTCTGGAGTAGGCAGTTTTGGTATTCAAATTGCAAAACTATACAATTGTGATGTTATTGCAACAGCAAGTCCAGATAAACTAGACAAATGTCTTGCACTTGGAGCAGATTTTGCCGTAGACCATAGAAAAGATGATTGGCATAAAGAAGTTAGAGCAATAACAAAAGGGATTGCAAAGAAGAAAGGTGAAGCCCCAGGAATTGATGTCTCCTTTGATCATATTGGTGAAACACACTGGAACAAACAACTAACCTTACTCAAATATGGTGCAACTCTTGTTTCATGTGGTGCAACAACTGGATATAATGCACAAACTGATCTAAGACATGTTTTCTTTAAAGGAACTAATATCTTAGGTTCAACACAAGGAACAAAAGCTGAACTTGAACAGGGTCTTTACTGGATGGGTCAAGGTAAAATCAAAGCAACAATTGATTCAACTTACACCTTTGAACAAGCTGCAGAGGCCCACACCAAGATGTTAACTGGAAATCTCTTTGGCAAAGTCTTATTGAAGCCAGAGGGCGCTTAATCAATTAATGACACAGCTTTTTCGTAGTCTTATTTTTGTACCCGGAAATAATTTAAGATTTCTTGAAAAAGCAAAAAAGTTACAAGCTGACATTGTTTGTTTTGATCTAGAAGATTCTGTTCCAGATAATGAAAAAGTAAATGCAAGAAAACTAATCAAGTCTGCATTAAAATCTCGTAAATCATATGAATCTTCAATTTTTGTTCGTACTAATTCCCCAACATCTGGAAAAATTACTTCTGATCTTAAAGAAATAGTTCAAAAAGGCATTGATGGAATCGTAATTCCCAAAGTAAATAATATCGAAGACATGAAAAAAATTGAAAAAATTCTATCTAGGTTAGAAAAGACCCGAAAACTAAAACCAATTCAAATAATTCCTTCTATTGAATCTGCAGAGGGTGTGGTTAACATATTTAGCATTGCATCTTTTGGAAAAAGGGTTTCTGCAGTAGTTTTTGGTGTTTTTGATCTACTAAATGATCTAGGAGTTGAATATACCAAAGAATCAGAAGGAGCCAAGTATTCAAGATCAAAAATTTCTGTTGATGCACATGCAGCTGGAGTTGCAGCCATAGATGCAATTTGGCAAGATCTTAAAGATTCTAAAGGATTAGAAAAAGATTGCAAAATAGGTAAAAGTCTAGGGTATTCTGGAAAAAGTATCATACATCCAGATCAAATTTCTGTCGTACACAAATTATTTCATCCAAATAAAAGTGAAATTTTGTGGGCCGAGAAAGTCTGTAAAATCTATCTTCAGTCAACAAAAAAAGGAAAGGGTGCTACAACAGTTGATGGAAAAATGATAGATGAGGTACATTTCAAGCAAGCAAAAGCCATTCTTGAACTTGTAAAATGTTAATTTCCATCTAATTGAATTCTAGTTAAATGATTGAATAATTGATTTCATACTAGTACTTTTCTCAAACATTTTTTTAGATACAGTTCCAATAACTATAATTTTTTCTTTTTTAATATCTAGTTTAATTTCTTGAAAAACACATTGAAGTTTAGATATCTTTTTACTTTTACTAAGCACTTTTCCTGATTCTATGATAAATCCATTAAGTATCAAATTTTCAATTTTTCTATATCCTGAAGTTTTAGGTACTTTAGATTCTTTAAGAATCTGTGGAATTGTATATTCATTTTCTAAAAGACTTGAAATAATTTTCCTTGTTTCTGATTCACTAAATAATTCTAAAATTAAATCTGTCATAGCTGAATTGATTATAGTTACATTGTACTTGTCATCTCTTTTTTTTATTTTGAGAATTTTATTAATACAATCTTTTTCAAATTTTATGATATCTATCTGGGAATTTTTTTTAAGTACATTGGTAAATTTTTGAAAATGTTCAATTGAAAGTTTTATTGACATTCCATGATCTAAAAATAATTCACGTTCTATTTTCTTTAGCATATCTAAATTTAATTTCTTTTTAATTTCTTTAGATAATGCATCTGAGATTAATCTATCAATACCACCCATGTGAGAGCTCTAAATCATTGAAAATATTAAAGCACTGCTTTATTTACTATTAATAGACATGACCAAATCTGTAATTGTAGTGGATGATGATGAAGACACAGTTAGATTATTCAGTGAATTTCTGGAAGAAAAAGGAATTAATGTAATTGGTAATGGTTTTGATGGGATCTCTGCTGTTAAATTATTCAAAGAAAAAAAACCAGATGTTGTTCTAATTGATCTAAACATGCCTAATGGTTCTGGATTTTATGCTATTAAAAAAATTCAAGAAATTGATCCTAAAGCAAAAATTATTGCTGTTACAGCAAATGGCAGTTACTCTGTTGAAGAAAGATTAGAGAAACTTCACATACCTCTAATTCAAAAACCATTCAAGATGGATCAAGTGATATCTATAATTAGTAGTTAATTTTTCCCATTTTTGGAACTTGCCCTAAAATGTTATATTCTAAACTTCATAATATAATACGATACATATGAGCAAACGTGTAACAATTATGATCGATGAAGATCTTGACAAAAAACTTAGACTTCGTCAAGCAAAACTGATTCAACAAGAACAGTCATCATATAGCTATTCAAGAGTACTTAATGAAACACTTCGTAAATCTTTGAAATAAAACCATCTACATCTAAATGCATGATTTTCTCTTTTGAATTAGAATATGTTAAAGATAATGAATTTTAATTAAATAATAGTAAAATGATTAATCTTCTTGATCCCTCAAATGTAATTACTAAACTTTTTAATTCTGAAAAATACGACGATTTGTATAATTATTGCAAAAATTTACTTGAAAAAACTCCTGATGACATGATTGCACTACAAAATATTTCTCTGTCTTTGATTTATTTAAAAAAATATGAAGAGGCTATAGTTTATTGTGACAAAGTTCTAGACATAAAAAATTCAGATACTTATGCACAAAAAAACAAGATCTATGCTCTTGAAAATCTAAAACAATATGAGCAAATTCTTAAACTATGCAAACAAATTCTTTCTAAAAATTCTAGGGATATTTGGGCTCTTAACAGTATGGGATTATCTCTAAATGAACTAAATAGACATCAAGATGCGCTTGAATATTATGACAAATCTTTAGAAATAGATCTAGATGATGTTACTGCCTTGATGAATAAGGCTATTTCTCTTAGTCATTTAGGGAACTATAAAGATGCAATAAACTATTACGATAAGGCTCAAACTATTGATTCAAACATAAAAGAAATACCTATTATAAAATCACAATTATTTAAAAAATTGGGAATGGATGATGATGCATTTTTAGCCGCACAAGGCGTACTTAACAAAGAAATGGAAAAAATTAAGATAGATGCTAAAGAAAACAAATGTTCTGTTTTTCATCAATTATGTGAAGATGAATATGAAAAGTATGGTTCTAAATAATTTTATACAAAGAATTCTAATAGTTTTTGATGTTTACAGGAATTATTGAAGGTATTGGTAAAGTAGAAAAGATTTCTAAAAATACAAAACGCAGAAGTGATATTCAAATGACTATAAATCTAGGAAAACATGCTAAGGGATTAAAAATTGGACAAAGTGTTGCCCTTAATGGCGTTTGTCTTACTGCAACAAAACTGTCTAAATCTAGCTGTATTTTTGAAATGATTGAAGAAACCACAAAAAAAACAGATCTTGGAAATCTAAAAGTTGGTGGAATTGTAAATATTGAACGAAGTCTAAAAGCGGGTGATAGATTAGAAGGGCATTTTGTCTTAGGTCATGTTGATGGTGTAGGAATCATTAGAAAAATTCTCAAAAAACCTAAAGAAGTTCAAATTTGGTTTGAAGTTCCCAAAAAACTATCAAAATATGTAGTGAAAAAAGGTTCTATCGCAATAGATGGAATTAGTTTAACAGTTGTTGACATCAAAAATTCTCTTGCATCAGTATCATTAATTCCTCATACCATTGAAATTACAAATTTTCGAACCAAAAAAGTGGGCGATAAAGTTAATATTGAAACTGACATTCTTGGAAAATACATTCTAAAATAAAGCCAATTATCTACTATTTTAGTGGTAATTACCAATTTTTTAGTAAACTTTATAATTAGATTTAAGGAATTTTTGTATATGTATATTGAATCTGCATTACAATTTCTAAAACGTGGAGAGTTTATACTATTGTTTGATTCAGCTGGACGAGAAAATGAAATTGATATGGTTGTAGCTGCAGAATTTGCTACACCTGAACATGTTGCAAGAATGCGTCAACATGCTGGTGGATTATTATGTATTGCAATAGATCATAATTTTGCAACATCTCTTGAATTAAGATATATGCATGAAATTCTTTCTGATTCTCCAATATCAAACAAGGAAATGATTATGGGTTTGGCACCTTATGGTGACCATCCAACTTTTTCATTGTCTATAAATCATTATCAAACTTATACAGGAATTACTGACAAAGACAGAGCATTAACAATTCAAGAAATGGCAAAGATCTTTAATGTTGAAAACAAACAGAAAAAATTTGCATCATCTTTTAAAACTCCAGGTCATGTTCCTTTACTAATAGCATCTAAAGGGTTATTAGCTGCACGACAAGGACATACTGAAATGTCGGTTTATTTAGCTAAAATTGCAGGATTGACTCCAGTTACTGCAATTTGTGAGATGATGGATGCTGAAACATATGCTGCTTTATCAGTGGACAAAGCAGAAAAATTTGCAAAACAAAATGGGATTCCATTAATTGATGGAAAAGAGCTTTTAGAATACGCTAAGGTGAATTAGTTTTGAATATTGCTATAGTAGTTTCGGAATTCAATGAGAAAGTGACATCTAGGATGCTTTCTGTAGCTCAAGAAAAAGCAAACTTGATGAAATTAAAAATTATCTATACATGTAAGGTTCCTGGTGCCTTTGATATACCAATTATTGTAGATGCATTATTGAAGAAAAAAGATGTTGATGGTGTAGTGACTTTAGGTACGATAATTACAGGTCAAACAAAGCATGATGAAGTGATTTCTCATGCTACTGCAAGATCCATTTCTGAATTGTCCATAAAATACCAAAAACCTGTTTCTTTAGGAATATCTGGTCCTGTAACGCATGAAAGACATGCTTATGCAAGAATAAGACCTGTTGCAGAACATGCAGTTGAATCTGTTGTGAAAATCTCTAAAGAACTGCAGAGAATCCAAAAATGATTCAACTTAGCATCTTGAAAATTAGTGGATATGGTCCTTGGACCCTAACATTAGGAAGTGATAGAGAACATGAACTACAAATGCTTCAAGCATCGCTTTACAAAGAAGTACAAAAATTATTTTCCAAAAAAAATTGTCTTGTTTTTCTTAATCGAGCAGATGAATTTTTTGTAGTATCAAATGGACTTGACTTAGATGATCATATTCAAATCCAAAAATCACTCAAAAAATTATTTGATGTGCGTTTAACAATTTCAATTGGTTTTGGAAAATCTTCATTTGAAGCAAATTTGAAGGCTCATGATGGAAAGATAAATAAAATCATACTAAATAAAGAACATAACATTTTTGGTTTTATTAATGGTAAATCTGATTCAAAAGTTTCAATCATGCATTTAGATATAGATGATCTTACTTCAAAGAGAGAAACTAATTCCCCTTATGAAATTTCATCAATAATTTTTGCATTATATTCAAAAATGTCAAAATTTTTTCTACAAAAAAACTCTCTTACCTTTTTTATGGGTGGCGATAACTTTATGATCATTGCAAGTGAAGACGCAAAAAAATCTGTACAGAATTTTATTGATCTAATTAAAAGTGATGACAAAATTTCACTGAATTGTGGAATAGGTAATGGATATACTGCAAGAGAAGCTGTAAAACTAGCCACAAAATCTCTTGATACTATACGAGAAATTCGAGATTCAGGAAAAGAAAAACCTGAAGTTTATGAATTATCATGTTAATTAAAAATCTGAGTATATTATCAGGTAAAGAGTTAGATTTTATCTCAAATACTAATATTCTAATTCACAAAAATTTATTTAAAAAAATTCAACCAAAAATTAAATCAAGTGTTAAAGAAAAATCCATAGATTGTGAAGGTCTTTTATTAATTCCTGGATTTATCAATGCTCATACACACATAGGAGATTCTATTGGAAAAGATGTTATACTAAATAGTTCTGTTGATAAAAGAATTCATCCTGTGTTTGGAGCAAAATCAAAAATTCTAAAAAATACTTCTCCAGAAAATCTTGCTAATTTTATGAAAAACACATGTCATTCAATGATTAGAAAAGGAATCACCACATTTGTTGATTTTAGAGAAGGTGGATTAGATGGTGTTATTTTACTCAAAAAAGTATTATCTAATATTCCTATTCGGTCAATTATTCTAGGTAGAGTAGAATTTTATCAAAGACCATCTGAAATCAGAAAAAATCAACCTTTTCCTAGAGACAAAAATGAAGATCTGACTGAACTCCTCAAAAAATGTGATGGACTTGGTATTAGTGGTGCAAATGAGAATAGCACATCAGTACTAAATCATTATTCAAAAACTACAAAACTAAGAGTCATACATTCTTCTGAAACTAAACAAAGTGTTTCTACATCAAAGAAAGTTACTAGAAAATCTGAAACAGTTCGAGCTCTATCTCTAAAACCTCATTTTTTGGTTCATATGACTTTTGCATCAAAAAGTGATCTTTGTGCTGTAGCAAAAAAAACTAGGGGAATTGTAATCTGTCCAAGAGCAAATTCATCTCTAGCAGAAGGGATTCCAGATATAGAATTGATGCAAAAGGCAGGATGTACTTTAGCTTTGGGTACAGATAATGTGATGATAAATTCTCCAGATATGTTTAGAGAAATGGATTTTCTTTGGAAAGTAACTATGGGAATTCATAAAAAAAGAATTAACCCTAAAGAAATTCTTAAAATGGCTACTGTAAACGGAGGAAAACTTTTGAAAAAAGATATTGGAGTAATTGAAACTGGAAAAATTGCTGATTGTATTTTTCTTGACAAACATGCATTAGATTTAGAACCAATGCATAATCCATATGCATCAATAGTTCATCGAGCATCAGAATCTGCAATTAGAGCAATAATGATTGGAGGTAAAATAGTATATGGAAAAATCTAAACCATATGTAATTCTTAGTGCAGCAACATCAATTGATGGAAAAATTGCAACTAGGACAGGTGATTCAAAACTATCTTCAAAACAAGATAGTGTGAGACTTCATAAACTAAGGTCTAAAGTGGATGCAATTCTTGTTGGAAAAAATACAGTTTTTCAAGATAATCCTTTGTTAACTGTACGACATACAAGAGGAAAAAATCCTATTAGAATAGTTTTAGATTCTAAAGGCACTATATCAAAAAAATCAAAAATTCTGCAAACAAGTGATAAGATTCCAACGATTATAGCTGTATCAAAAAGTATTACTAAATCAAATTTTTATAAATTAAAAAAATTTCCTGTACAAGTAATTGTTGCTGGAGAAAATTTTGTAAATATAAAATTATTACTTAAGAAACTTTTAGATAAAAAAATTAAAACAATCCTTGTTGAAGGTGGTGGAACAATTAATTGGGAATTTATTAAACAAAATCTTTTTGATGAATTGATTATTACACTATCACCATGTATAATTGGAGGAAATGATGCTATTTCTTTTGTTCAGGGACAGGGTTTTAAAAAAATTTCAAATTCACCCAAACTTCGTCTTAAATTAATCAAGAGGCTCAAAAATCACCTTGTTTTATATTATGTTAAGGTGTAAGTTATATACTTAATTTAAAATAAAATTACAAGAAATTGGCAGTAAAAAAGAAAGCTACAATAAAGAAAGCTACAACAAAACGAAAAACTACAAAAAAGAAAGCTACTAAATCAAAAACAAAAAAATTACCATTTGGTGGATATGCAATAAATTTTGCAGGTCGTAAAGAAACTGTAGAACAAGTTTTTGGAAATAAACCAATTGCACCAAGTGAAATGACCAAAAGGATTTGGAAATTCGTAAAATCAAAAAACCTTTCTAATCGTTAAACCCACTTGTTAACGAAAAACCGTTAACTATTTTCTATCTTTTAATTATTTTTCTTAAAATTAATTATACAATTCTCAAATTTTTACTTGTAAAAAAAATCTATTCTACGTAATGATGAGGTGTAAGATTATCATAAAATCTAACTGATTTTATGTTCATAAATTCTAACATTCCATATCTTGATAACTCTCTTCCAAATCCACTATGTTTTATTCCTCCAAATGGAATTCTAGGATCTGAAATTACTACATTGTTGACACTGACAATTCCTGATTCAATTTGTCTAGACATTCTGTTTGCTTTTGCAAGATCTTTTGTCCAAATACTTGCACCTAAACCAAATTCTACATCATTAGCTAATTTGATTGCTTCACTTTCATTCTCTACTATTGTAATTGGTGCAACTGGTCCAAATGTTTCTTCTTTTGCAATTCTCATATTTGGTTTAATATTTGTAAGAATTGTTGGTTTGTAGAAGAATCCTTTACTGTCAATCTTAGTACCACCCAAAAGAATTTCAGCACCTTTTTCTTTTGCATCTTCTACAATTCCAGAAATTGTTTCTAGTGCTTCCTTACTTGAAATTGGTCCAATATCAGTTTCCATAGACATTGGATCTCCAATTTTGAGCTGAGATGCTTTTTTAACAAATAACTCAATGAATTCTTTTGCAATATTTTTTCCAACAAAGAATCTTTTTGAAGCTACACAACTTTGACCGCAGTTGATAAATCTACCTTTTACTGCTCCCTCTGCTGCTTTTTCAATAATCGCGTCATCTAACACTATGAAAGGATCACTTCCACCTAATTCTAAAACACATTTTTTTAAATGCGTAGCAGCTCTCTCAGCCACTTTTGCTCCCGCACTTGTACTTCCAGTAAAGGTTACACCATTGACATCAGAGTCAATAAGATGATTTGCTGTATCTACACTTCCTACTACTACTTGAAAAATTCCATCTGGTATGCCTGATTCAGTAAATGCTTTTTCAATTTCAATTCCTGATTGCATAGTTATTCTGGATGGTTTCATAACAATTACATTTCCTCCAATTATACATGGGGCTGCAAATCTTAATGCTTGCCAATAAGGGAAATTCCAAGGCATGATCGAACCAATAATCCCTATTGGTTCAAAAGTTAGAAAGCTCTTTCTTGCATCTGTGTTTAATACTTCATCGGCAAGAAAACTGTCACCATGATCAGCATAAAATTCTAATGCCCAAGCACATTTTTCAACTTCTCCAATTGATTCTTTGATTGGTTTTCCCATTTCAGTTGTTGCCACTTTTGCAAGTTTTGTTTTATTTTTCTTTAGGTATTCTACTAAATTGTAAATGTAACTTCTACGTTTTTCATAATCTTTTTTCCATTCTGGAAATGCTCTTCTTGCTTTTCCGACTATATCAAATACTTGATTTCTATCCATTGTAGAAAATGTTGTAATTTCTTTACCTGTAGCTGGATTTATTGTAGTGATTTGAGCCAAGGATATTTTACTAATTTCTCCTATATTTAATCTAGTATTATTTTATAATCTAATTAGAATATTTGTTGCATATCTTTTTTAATTTCATCAATTTTCCTTGAATATGCTTTTTTAGATTTGTCGTTCTTTTTCAGATTTAATACATTTTGACATGATGGACATTTGAACATACCATCAAGCGCATTTTCAAATGTAACCCTTGGACAATCTTCATTACCACAATGATAAAAGTCAGAAGCGTTTTCGTAATCAAATCTTTGTTGTAATCTTTCTGTAATTTTCTTTTTTTGATTTTCAATAAAATGTTCAACTTCTTCTCTTCTAGTTCTCCATCTGTAGACAAACCATCCTTTTCTCTCATCTTTTACTCTGATTCCAGTAATGAGTGACTTTCCAAATAGATCATACAATACTTTTCTTACCATGTTGATTCTAAGACCTGTAGAACTTGCAATTTCTTCATCAGTTGCATCTTCAGCTTTTAGAAGAGATCTTGCTACTTTGAGATATTCATCTCCTCCAATCATTGAAGCAATTCTTACAAAAGGATCTTCGAATTTGTCTACCAACTCTAATCCATCCTAATTTTCTGTTATTAATCTCTTGTTTCTTTTACATGCACATTTTTGCCCTTTTTTGTGGGTATGATCTTCCTTTTAGCATTTGGAAATGTCTTCTTAAATTGTTCACCTTTTTGAATACGATCTAAAAGAATTGCAAGTGCACTAATCTCTGAGTGTGGTTGATTCCCAACTCCAATATTGTAATCTGCTAATTCATAAATTTCTCTTGGAACTTTTTCAGCCCCTATTACAACTAACAGATTTTCTTCTTTTCGAAGTTTCTCTTGTACATCATTAATGTTTTCTCCGTACATTGTAAGATGCACAACTCTAAAGTTTTCACCTTTTTTCTTTTTTACAATAGTTTTCCATTTATCAATAAATTCAACTACAAAATTCCCACCCCAAGTTTTATTGATCTTTTCTAGAGAATCTTTAATTTCAGGATTGACTTCAGTCATGAAAATTTTCTTTGCTCCAAATGCCCTTGAAACTAGTGCAACATGTGTAGTTACTCTGTCATCTCTTACTAGACGTTGTCCTATTCTAACTACTTCAATTACCAAATTCTTTTTTAACTCCTTCCAAAATATTTTCCTCAAATTTTGGTGAATTTTGACTTTGCAAAATGTTTTTGATTAATTCTTTAAGTTGGTTAATATTCTCACCTGTTTTTGCAGAAACTGAAACCCATTTTTTATTTTTGGTTAAATCAAGTATATCGACTTTCTGCTCAATCTCTTCATTTTTTAACAAATCTGCTTTGTTTAAAGCATAAATCATCTTATCTTTTTCAATATCTAACTCACTTAGCGTTCTCATACAACTAGCAAATTTCTTTTTTAACTCAATTAATGAATCACTAATATCAATTATAACAATTATGACATCTGTATGTTTTAATTCTTCTAGTGTTGATTTGAACGCATCTATCATGTATGCAGGTAATTTACTGATAAAACCAACTGTATCTGAGATTAAGAATGGTTCTCGATTAATTGTCACTCTTCGCATAGTTGTAGAAAGTGTTGTAAACAATTCTTTACCCTCAGCTTTTGTTTCTCCTGTCATTTTGTTAAACAATGTTGTTTTTCCTGCAGAAGTATAACCTGCAAGTGAAATTATCTTGAATCCCATTTTCTTCCTTCCCTGTCTGTGAAGTTCTCTTTGTTTTCCTGCCTTTTCCAGTTTAGATCTTATTGTTTGCATTCTATGTTTGATATCATTATAATAAACATCAACTTCAAATTTTCCTATCCCCATAAATCCTGGTTGTTCTCCCATATTTGAAAGACGAACTTTTTCTTTCGCTCTTGACATCTCATATCTTAATTGAGCTAATTTTACTTGTAATTTTGATTCTGCACTTGACGCTCTACTTTCAAAAATTTCAAGAATCAATGCTTCTCTATCTAAAACTTCTCTATGTAAAACAGATGCAACATTATAGTTTTGACTTGGTTTTAAAATTTCATCAAATACAATTACATCTGGTCTGAGTTTCTCTGATAATTCTTCTAATTTTTCTAAAACTCCACCACTCATTCCATATTTTCGTTTTTGTAGGTTTTTTGCAGTAATTGTATGAACTACTTGATATCCTGCAGCATCGCACAATCCTTTGGCTTCATTGATTACATCTTCCTTATCATATGTGATTAAAATAACTGACTTCATTTTAGTTCTATTTTTTTAGTTTAATTCACGTTAAAGATTCTACCTGTTTTGACAAATTATTCAGTTTTTTTCAATGTTTTTTCTATGTTCATATTTAGCACAATTTCTGCTATATCACTAGCATATTCAGAAACCCTTCTAATGTTTTCAGTCATTCTTCTAATCCTGTAAATCTCCTCCTCATCTTTTAGTGATTTTGAGGCATCTCTAACTTTTTTCTCATATTTGTCAATTTCATCTGTTTTTCCAATGGTTTTTTCTGCCTGTGCATAATCTTCTTTGAATAATGCTAAACATGAATCATCTAAAACCGATAAACAAAATTCATTCATATCTTGGAGTTTTTCTAAAATTTCTTTTTTGACTGGCTTTTTGAACTCTAGAAGATCTTTTGCAATAAATGCTGCATGATCTCCTGCTCTTTCTATATTTTTTACAATTAGTCTGTATCCAAGACAATTTCTTGCATTTCTAAAACCCATCTCTTTTAACATATGCTCATTTTGAATTGCTATCTTTAATTGCCGAATTATATAAAATCCAAATCTATCTACTTCATCATCTGTATTGATTACTTCTTGAGCAAGTTCTAAATTATTCTCCTTTACTGCTAAAATTGCATCACTAGACATTGTTCTAGCTAAGTGAATCATTCTTTTGAATGCCCCATCAACTGATAACTCTAGTAAATTTACAAGAACTTGTACAGTAATTCCTCCACTTGAATCTGAAATAATTTCAGAACCCATTAACATTCTCTTAACTGCTTCTTTTACAGCTTTTCTTTGATTTGGACTTAATCTTCCATTTTTTGGTTTAACGTTAATTATTTTGAATCCTAAAAAATACAAAGAAATTAATTTTCTAACTATCGATGCTTCTTCTTCAATACCAATCTCTATTGTCACATCTTCTTTTTTTTGGATACGGGATTCAAATTTTGGTGGATAAAGTTCTAATGTCGATGATCCTTTTCTAACTATTCTAATTTGATCTCCTTGTTTAAGACCTAAATCCATAACCCATTGTTTTGGTAATGAAATTATGTATGATGATTTTCCAGTAAATTGAATTTTTCTTATCTCTCCTCTATTTTCCATGAACTAAAGGGAAAAAACTATTCTATATAGTTTGAGACTTGTAGTATAGTTAAACATTGAACTAATATTTAGAAAATATCACCTATGTGTATGGATCAAATCCTAAAGCTTCAGCATACACTTGATGCATTATTTGGAAATGGTGTATCCAAAAATTTACCAAAAAATATTGAAATGACTTTTTCACGGAAGAATGGTAGAATAAGAACTGTTTACCATAAAGGAAAATTACTATGCACTTTGAGAATTGATGGTGGTTTAGCAATTAGTCCTTATTTTGCTCAAATTTTATTGAAAAGCAAAGCATTCAAAGAAAACTGTATTGAGATAAACAAAGACGCAGCCCCATTTGTCATGGATGGACGTTCTGTATTTTGTAAACATGTGGTTTGGTGTGGAAAAAAAGTACGCATTTCTGCTGATACTCCAGTATTATTCAAAAATAAAGTAATTGCAGTTGGCAAGGCTGTTCTATCGTGTGAGATGATTTTAGATTTTGATAGGGGCGTAGCAATTAAGATCAGAGATAGTTTAAAAAGTCATAAAGAGAAAATAGAATTATGATGCGAGGA
>JADFJY010000016.1 GCA_022565935.1 Nitrososphaerota archaeon | reverse complement strand
TAGTATAAGCCAAATGGGCTATCTCTTGTTTGGTATTGGTACAATTTCTGTACTTGGTCTTGCTGGTGCAGAGATGATGTATGTAACACACGCTATTGGAAAAGGCATCCTCTTCATGATGGCTGGAATTATTATTCTTCAAGTGGGAACTAGAAGTATCTCTAAACTTGGAGGATTAGCTGGAAAGATGCCAATTACTGCAGTTTGTGCAGTAATAGGTGCCTTGACAATAATGGGTATACCACCAACTGCTGGCTTCATGGGAGAATGGATTCTCTTTGCAGGTGCATTAGAGACTGCTCTTGTAGAAGGTTCTACACTTAGAGCAGTAGGATTCGGTTTGGGTCTTGTCGCAACTGTTCTTACAATGTCTTATCTTCTTTGGATGCTAAAACGTGTATTCTTTGGTAAAACTCCTGAACATCTTAAAAATGTGAAAGAAGGAAGCTGGTATATGACAATACCAATGATGGTGTTGGCAGGATTTTCTATAGTATTGGGAATTTATCCAGACATATTCTATAAATCAATAATTCCGTACATGGGTGGGGTTTTGGGAGTTTAGAATATGGCAATTGAATTAATGGGATTTGAAATTGGAGCAACAAGTGCTTGGTTAGTTTGGATACTGCCATTTGCTGCAGCTCTAATTATACCTGGAATTGCTAAATTATCAAAAAATGGAACTGGCAATTTTTCAAAACACGCAACTGGTTATGTTGCAATTGGATTTGCTTTGATGAGTACATTATCTGCAGCATCATTGATTCCAATTGCTTTAGAGGCAGGAGAAATACATCATCAAATTCCATGGATAGAGTCACTTGGTCTTAAAGCCGGTATCTTGGCAGATCCACTTTCAATTATAATGTCAAACGTTGTTGGCTGGATTTCATTTCTCATTTTAATTTACAGTACAGGATACATGAAAGGCGATAAAGACATTACAAGATTCTGGTTTTGGATGATGTTCTTTATTGGTTCAATGCAGTTAATTGTCATGTCTGATAATCTACTCCAAGTATTCTTTGGATGGGAAGGTGTAGGTCTTGCGTCGTATGCGTTGATTAGTTTTTGGTATCGTGATAAGAAGAAAGATCATGTTGGTACTGAAGGACGTACTGTTCTTGGTATGTTAGATTACTATTCTCCAACTCATGCTGGCATGAAGGCATTCATCATGACCAAAGTTGGTGATGTTATGATGATTGCAGGTATGCTTTTGATATTTGTGTATGCAGGTACTTTTGGATTTAAAGAATTACTTGGTGATACCGAATGGGCAGTTACAATGGCCTCTGAAGGTCTTTTGGTTCCTGCATTTGTTTTACTCTTTGGAGGAGCGTTAGGAAAATCAGCACAATTCCCACTAAATGAATGGTTGTTAGAAGCAATGACTGGTCCTACTGCTGTATCTGCACTGATTCACGCAGCAACTATGGTTAAGGCAGGTGTGTTCTTAGTTGCAAGACTGGGTCCTCTTGTATTTGCATTAGGAGCCGCAGGAATTCTTGCTGATCAATTCTTTGAGATAATTGCCTGGGTTGGCGCAATTACTGCACTATTACTTGCAACACAAGCAATGGTTAATCCTGAAATTAAGAAAGTTCTTGCTTATTCTACTGGCTCTCAAATTGGTTATATGATGATGGCATTAGGTGTTGCAGGATTATCTTATCAATATGTTGATGGTTATACTGCAGGATTCTATCATTTAATTTCTCACGCAATGTTCAAAGCTTCATTATTCATGGCAGCTGGTGCAATATTGCATACTGTTGGCTCTCGATTTATGACAGATATGGGCGGTCTAAGGAAAAAGATGAAGAAAACTTATGCATTCATGTGGGCTGCAGGTCTTGGGTTGATGGGTGCTCCATTTATCACAACAGGTTTCTGGAGTAAGGATGCAATCTTTGCTGCTGTCTATGAATCTGGAAATGAATGGGCAATGCCACTATTTGCAATTGCTGTATTTACTGCAGCCATTACTGCATTTTATACTGTAAGGATGATGGGACTAGTCTTCTTTGGAAAGCCGAGCAAACACATTGAAAAGATGGAAGAAGAAGGACATCATATCCATGAAGCATCATTATCAATGTGGATTCCATATGGTATTCTTGCAGTTCTAACAATTGGAGTTGGTCTTGTTGGATTATCATTCGAAAATGGACTTCATCAGACATTTGTAGACTTTCTTGAAAATTCTTATGGTATTCATACTGAACATATTGTACCAGAGGCATCAATTCTACCAGAATTCTTGCAAGGACTTAATCCTGTTGCACTTGGTTCATCATTGGCAGCATTTGCAATAGGTGCTGGATTAGGTTACATCTTCTATATTGGCAGATGGGTTGATCCTGTTAAATTTGTAAACTCTAATCTATTCTTTTATGGAATTCACAAATTTCTCTTAAACAGATGGTATCTTAATGCCATCATATACTGGTGCTTTGTTGTTATGCCATTGTGGTTATCAAGAGGTGTATTCAGATACTTTGAAAAGACAGCTATAGATTATGGTATGAACGATGGATTCCAGAAAGCAATTGGTTGGAGTGCTAAAGTTGTCCAAGGAACACAAACTGGTGTCTCACAATCTTATCTATTCGTATTTGGAGCAGGATTACTATTCGTAGTTCTGTTGTTGTTGATATAGGTGATATGAAATGTTAGAAATTACTTCCACCCCATTGGTAATAATGGCAATTCTAGGAACTGTTGGAATTATTATTCCATTAATTAGTATTGCAAGAAAAGAGCAAGGTTCTAACTCATTTTATGCTGTAATTGCATTTGCAGCATTAATTGTATCAATAAGTTATGTTGGATATCAATTCATAAATGATAATGTAGCATCAGCTGCTCTTTTCTCTGAAGATGTACTTGTAGATGATGCTTTTGGTGGATTATTTGCAATAGCAATGTTAATTGTTGCTTTGTTTACTACTGTTGGTTCTTTTACTTACATGAGAAAACATAATTCTCCTGCTGTATACTATTCTCTAATTCTACTTGCAACAATTGGTATGGTGTTGGTAGCATATTCTACTGACTTGGTAATGTTGTTTGTTGCATGGGAGCTCATGAGTCTTCCAACATACATTTTGGTTGGATTTATTAAAAAGAATCCAAGCTCAAATGAGGCTGCTCTAAAATATTTCTTGTTTGGTGCGCTATCATCTGCAATCATAGTTTATGGAATTTCAATTTCATATGGATTAACTGGTTCTACAAACATAGGGGAAGTAATTCAAGGTTATTCAACACTTGATCCGTCTCTATTACCACTTGCTTTACTTTCAGTTGGAATGTTTATTGCAGGATTTGGATTCAAGATGGGACTTGTACCTTTCCATCAATGGCTTCCTGATACATATGAAGGTGCACCACCACCAATCGCTGCTCTTCTTGCAGCAGGAACAAAGAAAGTAGGATTTGCTGCAGCAATTAGAGTTATTGTTCTTGGAATGGTTGTACTAAATCTTGATTGGACATTAGCTCTTGGAATTCTTGCAGTAATGACTATGACTATTGGTAACATTGCTGCAATCATGCAAAAGAATCTCACTAGAATGTTGGCATATTCTAGTATTGCACATGCTGGGTACATTTTGATTGGGCTTGCAGTTGCACCACACAGTTCACTTGGTTTACAAGGTTCCTTGTATCATATTCTAAATCATGCAGTAATGAAAGGTATGGCCTTTATTGCAATTGCAGGAATAGTAATAGCTCTCGGAGTCACTAATCTCGATAAACTACGGGGACTAGGAAGAAGAATGCCGATAACTGCTTTGGCTTTAGTTATTTCACTATTCTCACTGGCTGGTGTTCCTCCACTTTCAGGATTTTGGAGTAAACTGATGTTGTTTGGTAGTGCATTAGATGCAGGTTCTACATTATGGTGGGCTCCATGGCTTGCCATTGCTGGCGTACTTAACAGTGCATTATCACTTGCTTACTATGCTTGGATTACTAGGAAGATGTACTTTGAAGGAGAAACCCAGAAGAGAGTTAAAGAATCAAAACCAATTATTGCTGTAATGATCTTCTCAATGATTTTCTTGATTGGATTTGGTGTATATCCAGAACCACTTATGCAATTTGTAGAATTTGCAACTCCAACAATTAGTGTAGACTTTATGCCTTAAACGAAGCAAACTTGATTAAATTTTCTAAATTTATCTTTGCATCATTATCTGGAAGCTTTCGTAAACTAGCTTTTGCTTTTTCAGAATATTCTTTTAACATATCTTCCATTTTGTCAAAAACATCTCTTGGGTCTAAACTTTTCTTGATTAACAAATTAAACAATTTTTCTTCATTTTTCCAATCTAACAAATCATCTCTAATTTGATATGCAATTCCAATATTTTTTCCATATCCAGTTAATGCCTCAATTTGTTCTTCTGTTCCATTTGCAATAATTGCACCTATTCTAGCTGCAACTTCAAATGCTGTTGCTGTCTTGTATTCAATTACTTTGAGATAATCTGCAAATGTAACATCTTCACTAGTTTCTAATCTGCTTTCAATCATTTCTCCTTCACTCATTAACATAGCAGTGGTAGCCAAATCTTTTGTAATTCTGGGATTGTTTAATCTAGAAGATATTGTAAGAATCAATCCTAAAACAAAGTCTCCAGTAAGGATACTTGTATTGTATCCATATTTGATATGGAATGGATCTTTTTGTCTTCTCATAGTTTCATTATCGATAATGTCATCATGGATTATTGATTCCATATGTAAAAACTCAACAGCGCAAGATGCTGAAAATATATTCTCATCAACTTTACCCACACTTTCAGCAGCCAAGGTCAAAATAATGGGCCTGATTCGTTTTCCTCCATCTAAGGAATATTTTAGTGGTTCAATGAATTCAGATTCAGAATAAAGGTCTAGTTCTCTCTCTAAAGCTTGATCTATTTTTTTAATATATTTACTATATGTTTCAAGTAAAGGATTAATCTCAATATTTTTTCTATCCAAAATGCCCTAATCAAAAAACTTTCTCAATAGTAATTAAATCTTGGTGCTCCAGCCGGGATTTTCATCGTTTGATTTTGAACCCGGGATCTCTGCCTTGAAAGGGCAGAATGCTTGACCGGTCTACACCACTGGAACCCAAGAAATTTTTAGTATTTTGTCCATAAAATCTTTTGTAAACCACAAAGATTTTTTATTGGTAGATTGGATGATGAAACATGAATATAATAAAAAGAATTGATGAAATGATTGATAACAGAAGTTTACTAAAGCATCCATTTTACCAGATGTGGTCTGATGGAAAGTTAACTCAGGACTCTTTAGCAGGTTATTCTAAAGAATACTTTCAACTTGTAAAAGCAGTTCCATTTTTTATGAAACCCATTATTGAAAAAGCACCTGATTCTGTAATTAGCGAATTGATTGCAAATCAACAAGAAGAATCTGATCATGTTAAACTATGGATAGACTTTGCTGGAGAACTTGGTGTATCTGAAGATGAACTAACTTCATACACTGGATTAACCAAAACCCGCAATGCAGTCTCTGATTTGAATGAATTAATGAATACCTATGAAGGTGGTGCATGTGCAATGTATGCTTTTGAAAAAGAAATTCCAAAAATCAGTCAAACAAAACTTGACGGATTAGCAGAATTCTACAAAATGACTAGTGATGAAGCTACAGAATACTTCAAACTCCATACAGAAGCTGACATTAGACATACTATATCATGGAGAAATATACTGAAAAAATCTTCAACAGATTCAAATAACTTGTTTGAAATTGCAGACAAATCTATTTCTGCACAAAACTTGTTGCTTGATAGTTGTTATGAAGAATATTGTTAATCTCATAACATTTTATACCTAAGAAAAAATTCATCTGCTTAGGGCCCGTAACTCAGCTTGGTAGAGTAACCGGCTCATAACCGGTGAGCCAAGGGATCGAAGCCCTTCGGGCCCATATAATTTCCATTAGTTTTAAAATAAGTAAATCTAAAATTTACTGGCTGCAATGAAGAATCAGAGTTATATCTGAATGATGATTGGAAGGCATTTGTCTGAGCTGCCAAAACTCATTTACTAATTTGATTTTTCACTTTTTCTAAAATACTCTTATCTACAAGATTTTGTTCATACAATTCTTCTGTAATTTGTAAAATATTTAGGATTGAATGCATCTTTACTCCTAATTCAGATAAAGCCTCATCTGCCCCCTCCATTCTATTAACAATTACATATGCATCTTTTACTGAAACGTTGACTTCTTTTAGTAATTTTATTGCGTTTGCAACTGAACCACCAGTTGTTGCAACATCATCTATCATGATCACTTTCATTCCTTCATGAATTTTTCCTTCAATAGATTTTGAAGTTCCATAATCTTTTGGTTTATTTCTTACGTAGATTAGTGGTTTGACTGTTTCTATAGCTAATGCTGAGGCAATAATTAATCCACCTGTTGGCACTGAAACAATGGAATCAAATTTATCTAATCCAATATTTTGTACAATCTCATTTTCAAGATATTTTATCATTTTTCTAAATTCATGAGGATAGCTTGGAACTAGTCTCAAATCTACATAGTATGAACTCTTTTTTCCACTAGCAAGTGTAAATTCTCCAAATTTTATAATGCTATTTTGATGCAAAAATGTTGCAAACTCTTTAACAAAGTCCATACCAAAATTAACTATACTGGATTTATTTTGGTTTGTATTGTGTATGAATTATGCCTGAAATCTGGTTAAATTATGGTATTACTGATGTTGTTTTAGATATAAGAGCAGAGAATTTAGAGCAAAAAATTGATTCTGAAGGAAAAATTCTAGAAGATTCAGTGATTAATGAAAAACTCAATACACTTGATTTATCAAAACCAATGGAACTTGTAGTTTTACATAATTCAAAATCTGTTCAAAAAATTATTTCATCATTGTTTACTTTGTGTGAGCAAAAATCAAAACCTTTTCCAAAAATTTTAACTGATAAAAAAATTCTAAATTTAGTAAAAGCGGGATTACCTGAAGGAAGTTCAATTAACGAATTTGATGATGTTGAAATTTCAAATTCCAATCTTGTGTTCATGGCTGAAATGGAATTTGATGGTCTATTTGGTTATGAAACTATTTCTACTCGTCTTATCAAAAAATTTGGTCAAGAATCTATGCTTTCAGCATATGCAAAAAGACAAGGAAATCTTCCAACCCCTGGTCAATATCCTGAAAGTTTAGATGAAGCAAAAAAATTCACAAATAATTTTGAAATTCAGGGAATTGAAATAATTGCAAATTCTAAAGGCATAATTGATTTTACTATAGGTCACCCTTCAGAAACTCTTTCTGCAACAAAAATTATGGAATCTTATTCAATCAAAGATATAGGTCAACATAAAACAATGATAATTAGTACTGGTAAAGATGCAAGTAATGATAATCTAGGAAGATCTTTATCTTCACTTTGGAATTGTTCAAATGCAATTAAAAAGGACGGTCTTGCTATTTTAGTGGCTGAATGTAAAGGCGGTTTAGGCTCTGATGCAATTCAACAATACATAGAAGATAGATTAACTTTGGAACAACTTCAAAATCCTACCAAATACATTAGTGGAATGGAGGATTTGTTGTTTCTTTCCGAAGTTCAAAAGAATTTTCAAATTAGTCTAGTTTCAATTCTTCCAGAATTTTATGCAAAGAAACTTAATATGATTTCTTTGCAAGGCATAAAGTACTCATTGGACTATATTCTAAAAACACAAGGTGCAAGACAAAAAGTTATAGTAGTTTCAGATGGTGCTAGACTTTTGTTAAGGTAAAATACTAGACATAAAACCTGCTGGCAATGGTGCACACAAAATTGCTAATCCTATTATTCCAACGTATGCAAATTTTCTGTTTCTTGAAAGTGGTGAGACATTGTCTAGTGGAGATGCACTAGGGCTTCTTGAACTCATTATTAGAATCAATATTGCCATCATCCAATAATTTAACAAAACAAGAATCATCATACTTCCATAAGTTGCATATTTGTGCATCTTTGGGTTAAGTAATGTTCGTGCCATATGTCCTCCATCTAATTGCCATGCAGGTAATAAATTCAAAAATGTAATTAAAAATCCAATCCAAGCTGCAAACATTATGGGAGTCATGATGACTTCATGTCCAACTCCCCCTTTACCGAACATTGCTAAACTCGCAGTCATTAACAATGGCTCTCCCATATTCCATTCAATTAATTTAGATTCTGCAAATAATTCTGCAGCAATCTCTGGATCTAAAATTGGTGCAGTATATGCTCCATAAATTGAAACAATCATTGCAATTACTAGCCCTGCAACAGGACCTGCAATAGCAACATCAAATAAAATTTCTCTATTAATCATTAACCCTTTTGCTTGGATAAATGCACCAAATGTAGGAATTCCAATTATAGGTAATCCTGGAATAAAGTATGGCCAAGTTGTTTTTAGTTTATGTGCTTTGGACGCAATAATATGTCCCAGTTCATGAATTCCCAAAATTCCTAACAAGGATAATGTATAGATCCCTGCCATTGTTAGAGGATCCCCAATCTCTACAATTGAATTTGTTCCAGATGTTCTATAATATCCATCAATCATCACAAATGAAATTACAATTGCAAACAAAATTCTAGGAGTCCATGACGAGTTCATCCATTTTCTCTGTTTTTTTGGAGTAAATTTTTGAACGATAATATATTTTGAACCATTCATTTCTTCTAATTTACAGACATAATTCCGATTTTCTAATTTTCTTGCTAAATCCTCAAACTTTGATTTAAATTCTAAATCTACAATTTTAAATTCTAATGAAAATTCTGTTTTAACAAAATCACTGACCTCAAATATAGAATTTACGAATGAAGTAACTTCTTCTTGTGAATTTTCTTCCATCTGTTTAAGACTAAATCTTTCCATTAAATGGCTTATGGTTTAAAATTAAATATTGATACAAATATCATAAAACATGCAAGTAATTCTAAGACAATTAGATGATTGCAATATTAGACGAGCAGAACCAAGCGATTTAATTCCTATAATGGAAATTAATTTGAAAACACTCCCTGAACACTATTCTGATTATTTCTATGAAAGTTTACTTGCAGAAGTTCCTGAGGCATTCATAGTTGCAGAAATTGGAGGAAAACATGTTGGTTATATCATGTGTAAAACTGAATATGGTTTTTCAAATTTTAAGAAATTAGGTTTTGTAAAAAAAGGTCATGTGGTATCTATTGCAGTTCTTGATGATTATAGAAAAAAAGGAATAGGAAGAATACTTGTTGAAGAATCCGTAAAGGGCATAAAATTAAAAAATTGTGATGAATTTCATCTGGAAGTACGATGTAGTAATAATGATGCTGTGAGGCTATATGAAAAACTTGGATTTGCTATTAGACAACAACTAAATGCCTACTATCGAGATGGTGAAGATGCATATCTTATGGCCATAGAATTAGATTAGTTCAAACCAATAAATAACTCACAAAAAATTCTTCGTAATGGATAAACGTAAAGGAACTGGCATTTCTATTTTTGTTGTTTGTATTGGTGGATTCTTTCTTTATGCATATTTGTTGATGCTTTCTGAATGGAGTCCTATTGTTTTACAATTGTCTGTATTAATGCTTGCAGGTTCAATACTTGCAGTAGTTGCATGGATTGGATATGTTATGGCTACAACAAAATCTTCATCTGCATCAATTACATCAGATGATTAGTCTATTTTGAAATTTTTATATCTACTACTGTTTGATAATATCTAGGACCTACTGCTCTGACAATTTTTGAACCTAGTATTTCTGATTGCACTGGTGTAACTTGAAGATAATGTTCTTCTGAAAGTTTTCCTGCTTCTGATTTTTTGTCTGCATGAATATGTGAATAGTAATGGATAATGCCTCCATTTTTGGTTGTATTTATTGCAGATTCTAAAAATTCATCAGATCTTTCAGGTAACAACATCAACGTTCTATCAGATTTGTTGACTAGTTTCTCTTTGATAATTTCTGATGCATCACCATTTATTGAAATCACTTTTCCAACAAGCTTGTTTAGTTCAATATTTTTTTCACACAACTTTGATGCAACTGGATTGATGTCAATACTATAAACAGTACATTTTTTATTTTTTGAAGCCATTATAGAAAACATCCCAACTCCTGCAAACATGTTAGTAATTACTTCTCCATCCTGAATTAAATTTGCAATTCTCTCCCTTTCTGTAGAAAGTCTAGGTGAAAAAAATGCATTTTCAACATCTACTAAAAATTTACATCCAAATTCCTTATATTCTGTTTCAGTATTTTTTTCTCCTGCAAGAATTTCTAGGCTTCTTGTACGAAAATCTCCTTCAATATCTGATGCCTGATGAAAAACACTTCTAGCAACTTTTACCTCATTTAACAAAGTTTGACCAATGATTTTTTTCTTTGATAAGAGCGAATCAGGAATTCTTACAATAATTATATCTCCAATCTGATCAAAGGCTGAGATTAATTCATCACTTTCTTTTGATGTGAGAGCATTTTCCAGTGCTTTTTTTAACATTCGAGTCAATTCTTGTAATAGTAATTTCCAGATGCTTTCTGATTTTTATCCAATCTACTTTCTAATTTGTTTACTCTGGGTCTGAAACTTTTTTCATCTCTTCTAAAGGTCATATCAAGTGATTTTAGAAATCTATTCATAGCATCAGCTTTTGGCATTGGAGATGTAGCTTGACCAGATATTCCTGATTCTCCCTCAAAAATTATCATTGTGTCAGAAACCAGATCCATCAACTGTAAATCATGATCAATCACTATTGCTGATTTTCCGAAAGAGCGAACAAATTTCTGTAAAAATTTTGCTACTACAATTCTATCCTCTACATCCAAAAATGCTGATGGCTCATCTAATGCATACAGATCTACTTTTTGTAATAGGCATGACACAACTGCTACTTTTTGTAATTCTCCTCCAGAAAGATTCTTGATAGATTTATTGTATAATTTTTTAATTTTTAATGGTTCAAGTATTTGTTCTTCTTCAAGACTTCCCTCAACTGGATTGTCATTTGCTTTATCTAATAATGCTACAACTTCCATATCAATATCATTTTGAAGATACTGTGGTTTGTATGCTATCTTTATTTTCTTATCAATACTGCCTGAATCTGGTTTTTCAACTCCTGCAATCATCTTCATCATAGTAGTCTTCCCAAGTGCATTTGCTCCCATTATGCCTAGAACTTCACCTTTTCTTACTCGACCAGGCTCAATTGTTACGGTAAATGAAGGATACTTCTTCTCAAGTTTTGGGTAAGTTACAACATCATTTCCTTCTTGAAATATATCCGTAGATGAAGAGGATACATCAAAAGAAAATTTCTTGTCTCTAAATCTAACATTTTCTGCAGGCAAATATCCATCAAGAAAAACATTGATTCCTACTTTGGTAGATAAAACACTTGAAACAATTCCATATGCAGCAGGTTCGCCGTATAACACCTCAATATAATCACTGAGAAAATCTAATAATGTTAAATCATGTTCAACTACCATTACACTTTTTCCAATTTTTGCTAAACTTTGTATTACTCGAGCGACTCCGATTCTTTGAAAAACATCATTGTATGATGATGGCTCATCAAAAAAGTAAAATTCTGTATCTTTTGATGCTGTTGCTGCTACTGCTATTCTTTGTAGTTCACCGCCACTGAGTTCCTTTAAATTCTGTTCCATAGAATTTTCTAGTCCTAATTCTTTGATTAACGCTTTAGATATACCTCTTTCATCGTATTTCTCAAGAAGTTCTTTTCCTGTTCCATCAAATGCTTGTGCAATATGATGAACTTGTTGAGGTTTTATTGATGCACGAATTTGTTTTTGTTCAATTTTTTCAAAATGTTGTTTAAGTTCAGTTCCACTATAATATTTTAAAATCTCATTCCATTCAGGCGGGTTTTCATATCTTCCAAGATTTGGTTTAAGATTTCCTGATAGTATGTTTATTACAGTACTTTTTCCCATTCCATTTCTTCCTAGTAGTCCAACAACTTCCCCCTTCCTTGGTGTGGGTAATTTGAATAGTCGAAATGAATTTGGACCATACTGATGAATTTTGTCTGTAGCTAACTCACTTGCAAGATTTACAATAGTTATTGCATCAAATGGACATACTTTGACACATATTCCACATCCATTACAAATGTCTTCATCGATTTGTGCTTTTTTTGATTCTTCACTTATAACAATACAATCTGCTCCTGATTTGTTAATTGGGCAGTATTTTATGCACTCTAAACCGCATTTTTTTGGCTGACATAGATCTTGATCTAAAACAGCAACTCTATGAGTCATATTGTAACTCGGTATTTTCTTTGCTTTATACCTATTTTGAGCACATTTGATACCTGGCGTTACGTTAATAGATGAGAATCTGACATCATTCTTCAAGCCGGCCATAGCGTTAGGGTGCGACCCAATCCCATTCCGAACTTGGAAGTCAAACCTGACGTCGCTGTTGTGCTACTAAGATGCGAGAGCCCTTGGGAAGCAACAGTGCTGGCATTTTCTAATTTTCAATCTTTTAATATTGAATTAATTGGTTGATTATGATTTCAATGTCAAATTGTACTATATGTGGTGAATCATTTTCTGATGATATTAGATTTCTAAATCACATGATGGAAAAACATGGTTTTAGAAATCCCAATGTTGAAAAACCTGATAGAAACAGTAGAGGTTATTAGTTCTACAAATTTTGTAAATAATCTAGAATCAATCTTACGCCAAAACCCGTAGCACCTTTTGGATTGTATGATTTTTCTTTCGTAGCTATTTGTGTCCATGCAACTCCTGCAATATCAATATGAATCCATGGAGTATTTTCAATTGCATTTCTCAAAAATGCTGCAGCAGTAATGGTTCCAGCAGCTCTACCTATTCCAATATTTTTCATATCTGCAACTTCTGATTTTATCATGTCCATAAAGTCTTGATTTAACGGAAGCTCCCAAACTTGTTCCATAGTCCTTTTAGAAGATTCATTGATTCTCTTTGTTAGTTTTTCATTGTTTGATACAATTCCTGCTACATTGTTACCTAATGCTATGATGCATGCTCCAGTTAGAGTTGCAAAGTCGATAATCGCTTTTGGTGAATAGTGTTTTTCTCCAAATGATAATGCATCAGCTAAAATTAACCTACCTTCAGCATCTGTGTTGAGAATCTCTGCAGTTTTTCCATTATACAATTTTATGATATCGCCAGGTCTGTATGATTCTCCACTAGGCATATTTTCAACTGATGGAATAATTCCAACAACATTGATTGGTAGTTTTAATTCTGAAACTGCTTTCATTATTCCAAGAACTGTACAACCTCCACATTTGTCAAATTTCATTTCATCCATTTTATCACCAGGCTTTAACGAAATTCCTCCTGTGTCAAATGTTACTGCCTTACCAACTAGAACAATTGGTTTCTCATTTTTTGTTCCATGATTATGTTCTAAAACAATTAGTTTTGGCTCATTTTTACTTCCTTGACCTACAGCAATAATCCCACCAAAACCTTTCTTTTTTAATTCAGGTTTAGAAATTATCTTACATTTCATCTTGTTCTTTTTGGAAATTGTTTTTGCAAAATTTACTAATGTACTTGGAGTACACTCATTTGGAGGTAAATTAGCAATACTTTTTGTAAATATGGCACCGTCTGCAACAATTACAGCTATTTTGATTGCTTGTGATATTTTGTTTGATTTAGAAACTATGATTGTTAAATCTGGTGAATTATCAGTTTTTTCTCCCTTGAATTTATCAAATTTGTAAAGAGCCATTTTGGAACCTTCAACAATCTGAGAAACCGATAAAATTTGATCAGTTACAAAACTTGGAGGTGTAATTATTGAAAATTCTTTAAGTTTTAACTCTCTTGCTTTTTGTGCAATTTTACCTGAAACTAATCTAATAGTATCTTTTGTTAAATTCTCTTTTTTTCCTAACCCTGCAAGTAGAATCCTCTGTGCATATTTTTTTCCTGGTATTGGAATAATATTTAATCTTCCTAATTTTCCTTGCATATCTTTAAGAGATTGGTTGATTGCTAAGGATGTTTTAGCATCAAATTTTTCTAATCCTAAAATCTTGTTTGAATTTTCTAACACAAATCCACACAATAGTTGCGTTTTCTTTTTTGTAGAACTTTCAGTTTTTATCTTCATAATCTGTCTGAGTTTTAAAGTATTATTTAGATTTATTAGAGATCTATTTTTCTGCTATTTGTAAGTAGACTTGATGATCTCAAAAAAACTGCTTTTACAGTTTTACAGTCTTGTTGACAATTTTCATCAACTTTCATAGTTGAGACATTTTTTATTTTTTTTGAAAAAATTGATTTCACTAATGGAAATAATGCTGCTCTTCCCCCATATGCTATTTTTTCATCAATAAACCAAAACATGTCTAATGCAGATTCATCTAGAATTTCATTTCTTATTTTTGTTCCAAAGTCTGAATAGTGTCCTACCATTGTCATTTTACCTCTTGCAAAAAAATCAACAAATCTAGCAAATTTTACACACAAGTAACATTGATTATCATAAACTACAATTGGAGTATTTTCTTTAATTTCCATAATATTCTATAGTGGCGATCAAATTAAAATTTTTTAGAAATAATTCTAATGTTAACCGTAAATCTAACGGCTGATTTCATGACTATTTTAGGCACAATCTAGTATTTAGTCATTGATCAAGACCAATTACATAATG
>JADFJY010000095.1 GCA_022565935.1 Nitrososphaerota archaeon | reverse complement strand
GATTTATCAGTATAATTTTTCAGTACAGAAAACAGAATTTCATAATTCGCATTAATAGTTGGTGTATCTGCAAAACCTAATTCAAATTTTTCTGTAGAGGATCCAATTTCTTCTTCAATTATCCAACGTGCAGGTATGTTGCCAAAATTACCAGATGCGATCTCCCCCCATGCCCCATTCTCTTCTTCAACAATTAGTTCTATGGGGTTGTTATCATATTTTTCTAATATATTTTCAATATTTGCAATACTATTTTCAACGAACTGCTCTACTCGTTCATCTTGATTTTCCTTAACGGCTGCATCTATTTTCTCATAAAGTTCATTCTTGATTTCATTTGCTAAATTTAGTTTTGCTTGTGCATCTGAAATGTCTCCATTTGCCAAACCTTCTTTTGCTAAATTGATTGAATTCTCATATTCCTCAAAATCTATATCCAAATTGTTTGATTCAATTAATTCTCGTAAATCCTCTACTTCCTTATCAATACCTGTAATCTCTTCTTGAACCTCAAAAATATTTGCCGCTGTAAATCCAAAACCTTGGTTAGTTATTCCTGTATCTAATGATTGATCTTCTAGTACTCCTATCTCTTCTACCGAATCCCCAAACAATGCCATGGCTATTAGGGCGCTCTCTCTAGCTGCTTCAATATCTCCTGCTTCTAGCGCAGCAAGTGCTTCCTCATATTTTTCTTGGCCTGCTAAGAAAAACGTTTCAGCATTTTCAGGAATCACTCCAACACCTCCTCTTGATTCTAAGATGTTCTGATAGGTAATCTCAAGAACCATCTTAATTGGGTCCTCATCATCTGCGTATGCGGATTCAACAAAAACGGAAGATACACTAACTAATAATACTAAAAATGCAATTAGGCTGAATATATGAGTCATTAGTATGTCTCCTTTAGTATACCTCCTTTAGTTGCTGTACGATATTACCGACAAGATAATTTGTCATTTTGAGCAATCTATCAATTTGAGGATCTTCGAGAGCCATTAGTATGCCTCCTTTAGTTGCTGTACGATATTACCGACAAGATAATTTGTCATTTTGAGCAATGCTTCCATTTGTGGTTCTACTGCGTATTGGGGATTTTCCATTGCTAATAATATGGTACAATTGGATATAACCACCTATTTCGACCTCTTCACATGATTGGTTCGAATGACCTTTTTAATATTATAACATACTACGAATGGCAAAACAAAGTACATTCCAATGTTTAGTAAAATCACACCAATACCCAATCCTAGAATTTCATTCTCAGATTCTGCAAATGTCATAATAGAAAGTGACAATAACATTGGACTGATTGCAATTTTTACAAATTCTTTGAATACTGGATTTTCTCTTTCCATATCTGCAATGTCTGGTGAGAATGAATAGTACAATTGGTTGAATCCTGTCATGAATGATACGCCAGAATCAGTATTCATTAACTGGTTATCCCGAATTTCTCTAAGCAATTGAACTTGTGGTGCCATTTCTGAACCATATGTAGCTGTTGCAATAAGACAACCACCACTTTCGTTTTCCTCATTCAGAATTCTCACTAATCCTTTCTCATGAGGATCTATTCTTATCCAAGAATGAGTTGCATTTTGATGAAATTGACTAAAATCTACCTCTTCTCCATTTAGAAGAACGTCGTTTGGATTTACCATCACCATTTTTGGAATAATAGTCAAAACTATTGCCTTGTCTTTTATGATAAATTGAATCCCATCAGAATTTACTGAGAATTCTTCTATCTTTGTTGCAGTTATCATCTCTATTTTTTGTTCTGAATTCTCAACTGTAACAAAAAACTCCTTCGAAGTTACTGGTCTGATGGTATAACTCAAAGAAATGTCTCCTGGAGGTAGAACATATTCTTTGTCTGTAATCTCAATTGGGATTGTATTGAGCGAGACTAGTTTTGATAGTGGTGGTAGCTTGACCCTTGATTCTAAATCACTATTGTATTTTAGCTTGAAAATTCCTGATTCATAGGTTAGAATACCTGCATTATACTTGAGATCTACTGCGGCCGCACCTAGTGTTGCAATTTTTAATAAATTCTGATTTTGTGTGGTTCCCAAGAGAATACTTTTCTCATCTATTGCTAATAGGTTGGATATTTTTTCTGAAATGATATGAACATCTATTGTTGATACGAATGTCTCTGGAAATAATGTCTGAGTAATCTTGGCTTTTCCTTCAGAAGTCACTGTTATTGTAATATGCTCTTCTCCTAACTGAGCCAATCCCGTTGCAACTCCAACTATTGCTAGTAGAATTACAATGATCTGTAATCTCATTTTCTATCTTCTAGGAGATGGTGGTCCACCTACGCCTGAAATATCGACCCAGGTTCCATTTTTGTATTGTTGCAAGGTATTAGTCATACTGTTATAGAATAATGTTCCCTCTTCTGGGGTGTCTGGAGATTCACTAAAGAAAGATTCTCCACCATATTCAAAAGTCATTTTAATATCCAATCCTTCTAATTCCTCTTGAGCAACTTCTAGCTTTTTTAATACCTCACTAATTATTTTTGTTTTTTTAGGTGGATCAATATTTAGCGTAAATGAAATACACGAAAATTTTGTTACCTCTCTAATTTCAACTGTTCCATCTTCTTCCAAAAAGAAAATCTTTCCCTTTGAATCAACTCCATGTATAAAATATTCATCAATTGAACAATCTCTGTATTCAAGAGAATGAATTATCTCACCATCTCCAGCATACACGTCTATTGAAACATGCATTCTAGTAATCGATGTTGCTTTATTCTTGTCCTCAATTGATTTCTTTACAAGCTCATAAAATGGTCGTTTATCTTTACTGGGTACAGATTCCAAAAGGAAGTTGCCTTCCCCGCTAACAAATCCCACTCTTGAAAATGAATCATATGTTCTCTCATCTAATGTTCCAGAAGGTGTAACCCTAACTTGTATCGTCTTTGCTACATTATCATTACTTAGTGTGATCCCTGCATATGCCTCTAAAACATCAGGATTGAAAAAAACTGTAGATATTGTGAGTAAAATTATGATTGATGCAATCATAATGACACTTATTTGTCTATTTTTCAACATAATATTGATCGATTTTTACCATATAAGCAATAATATGTATTCCCATTTACGGATAAAATGAGCAGGTTCGCATGGTTCGAACCAATTATTGTGCCTGTGCGAAAACCTTTGTTATATTGATTCTAGCCTATACAGTCTTTGAAGAACAATGAATACAACTCAAACTCCAACATTTGACTCAAGTTTAGAAACTCATCTTGAATCTGAAATGGCAAATCTATTAGAAATGACCAATGGTTTTCTCTCAAAGATAAAACGACAAACAAAGGAGATGTACCTATGACTCGAGGAGAATCAAATAGATATTTGAACATTGAAAAGGATGCTGTGATGTCTGAATTAAATATCAAGACATCTCTAGTGATGATTAAATTAAAAGAGCAAAGGAGATATAACAAATTTGTATTCTGAGCGACAAATCAGCCTGTTTGATAACGAATCCGATACTGCGATGTATAAGCATAAACTTACTCTTGAGAAAATTAGAAATGAACTAATCAATTTTGGCCTTACCAAAAGCCAGGCAAAGGTGTTCATCTATCTTGGAAAGTATGGATCAAAGACCGCATCTGAGATAGCAAAAGCATTACAATTGCCTAGAACCGAGACATATCATTTAGTAAATTCACTCCAAAGCATAGGTCTGGTATTAGCAGAACTGGCACATCCTACCAAATACACTGCCAAGAAAATGAAAGAAGCCATTTCTACCCTGGTAAAACAAGAGCAAGAAAGAATTGATACTCTTGCAACAAAGGAGGCATCTCTTTCTGAGATGTGGGAGCAGATTCCATATTTTGCAGTTGAAACTGATGAGTCAAAATCTGAGAAAATGCAATTACTACATGGAAATGGTCCAATTACAAACAAAATCAAGGACATGATTGATTCTAGTACTGATGATTTTAGAA
>JADFJY010000015.1 GCA_022565935.1 Nitrososphaerota archaeon | reverse complement strand
GATTTTTTTCTTTTTTAGTTTGTATACTGCATATCCTTCTGAATCATTTATGGATTTTTGTGCTCTTTGAGAAATTATTTCAGTTACTTGAAAATCTTCTGGCTCAATTCTAATTGTCCCACCAATTCCAGAAAATTTTGTACTATAAACTGTAATACCAATCTGAGAATCTAAATTTGGTATCACTCTATTGTCACTGTAACATATTTGCTAATTGCAATATCAGGAGATTGTGCTCCAAGTAAAATTTTGTATGTTCCAGGTATAGCATCTTCTGATATAGAGATGATTGTATGAATTGGTACAGCAGAATTAGAATTTAATTGAAATGTATCAGGAGAATCATTAACAAGATTAACATTCAAAAACTCATGAGTAGTAGATAGAACTAATATAATATCCAACATCTCTTTTTGTAAAGTCGGTGAGACAACAAAATTAAAATTCTGTGTTTCTCCAGGTGTAAGAATCAACGTATCTGAGTCTAATTTAATTTCAAATGGTAATGGAACAGAGGTATCAACTACTCCAATGTTATTTTCAACCCATTCTGTAAACCAAATTTTTTCACCATCTATAGCAAAATCAAAGATTTGAGCTAAACCACAATTATCCATCATTATGCCTGTTTCAGATTCACAGTCTCCCCAATTGGGATTCTTTGATGGGATATGATATTCCACAAGAGATTGAAGTTTTGGATCCATTACAGAGATGTTGTTTGATGTTTGTTCATTAAAAACAAGACGACCTTGTTCATCAGTATCAATCCAATATGGTCTAGAAATTGGGAATTTGATAATTCCTGTTTGGTTACCATACGTACTAAGCAAAGGATCAGATGTTACGTATTGAGTAAATTGTTCTGTGATAGGATCAAAATTAAAGAAGAAAGAAGATGTAGTATCTGCTAACCAAATAGTACCATCATTAGTTACCACAGCGCCGTTTGGAGTAAGTAATTCTGGTGGCAACGCATAGACTTCAATAAAATCAAATAAAGGAAGGAATTTTTCATTACTACTTACAACAGAATCAAAATATCCATTTTGATTAAATTTAACTAAAACGCCTCCTTGTTGGAATAACCAATTTGTAAACCAAATATTATCATTTGCATCAATGGCAAAATCTGCAGTTACAGAATTATCAACAGGTGATGGAATACTAAGATAACGTATGTCCTCATTAGATTGAGATGGATCCAAAAATGTAAGTTTGTTTCCAGTAAAATCATTAATAATAATTTGAGAGCCATAGACTTGGAGTTTTTGTGGTAAAGAGTTTCCTTCACCAGGATATCCTATTCTTTCATATTGTTCAACAATGGTTGAAAATCGCCATACTGAATCATATGCTTCATCAGTAAACCACACAGAACCATCAGGTGCATAATCAATTCCCCACATCATAGAACGTCCTCCTGGTGGCCAGTAAGGATTGTCATATTCTGTAAATATCTCAGTTGATGGATCAAATTTTGCTAGTTTACCTGTATTTGTTTGAGCGAACCAAACATTTCCATCATAATCTGTAACTATTGCCAATGGATTTGTACAAGGTGTTGGAATTGAGAATTCTCTAACATAATCAGTAGACTTTGCATTACCAGAGCCACAAAACTGAGCACGTTGAACATCAGGATAATTATCAGCTGGGGTTCCAGTGATTGTAAACTCTGGATTATCTGAAGGAGGAGGAGACATCATGCTTTGTAGTCCAAAACCTGAAGTAACCATGATTCCACCAAAAAAGATAACCACTACGAGTCCTTTTTTCTTCATATCTCAAAAAATATCTAGCCTTGTTATATCTTATTCCAAAAAAGTGGCAAGTTATAGTAGTTTTAAATCACCAGTTATTTTATCAATCAGATTTTCAGGAGCTGGGCCAATTGAAATACATGTTGTTGTCCCAGGTGCTATCTGTGTATGTCCTGCATCTGTAACTTCAGACCATGGAAGATTCAAATCAATTGCGTGTCTTTTAATTTCTTGTAAATCTTTGATGCCAGAAACTTTCAGTACAACCTTTTCTTGGCCTTCCCACCATTCACCAAACCATTCAGGATGAGATTTTCTTACATACTCTGCTCCAAGAACGCAAGCATGGCCTACTTGTGCTGCAATCTTTCCTTTTCCCATATCTAGATCAGTTCTAACGATAATTACTTGTTTGATTTCACCCATATTGTAATCAAACATGGGCTTGATGTAAAACTTTTGAGTTAAATAATTGACAAAGAAACAAAATCTGTGAACTTTGATGTTGTAGTTGCTGGAGGAAGTGTTTCAGGACTATTATGTGCAAGAGAAATTGCTGCAAAGGGATTTTCAGTACTTGTAATTGAAGAAGATTATGAGATAGGAACTCCAGAACATTGTGGTGGATTAGTCAGCATAACAGGCTTGGAAGAACTAGGAGTAATTCCATTTAGAAAAACTTTTGATCATATGATAGAATCAGCTAAAATCACAGCACCAAACGGAAATAGTTTTATAATTAATTCAGAGAAGCAAAAAGTAGTTGAAATTAGTCGAAGAGAATTAGATAAGCAAATTGCTTTTCAAGCTCAGAAAAATGGGGCAGTAATCAAAGTCAAAACAAGTTTTCAAGAAATTACAGACACAGGAGTTAGAACAAATGAAGAGGTAATTGATTGTAAGATTTTTGTTGATGCAAGAGGAGTTTCGTCACTAATACAAAAAGATAGAACTGGAATTTTATTATCAGCACAATACGAAATTTATGCAGATTGGATTAAGAAAGGGAAAGTAGAAGTGATTTTTGATCAAGAAAAATATCCAGGATTCTTTGCATGGATAATTCCATCTAATGAAGGTAAAGGTAAAGTAGGAATTGCAGGGAGAGGAATCAACATCTCTGAAACTTTGGATAAAATTCTTGAAGAAAAAGGAAATTTTTCAACAATTAGAAAAATTTTTGCTCCAATCTGGATAAAAGGACCTATTGCAAAATTTGTTGAAGGAAAAACAGTAATTGTTGGAGATGCTGCAGGACAAGCAAAACCAACAACTGCAGGCGGAATTTTTACTAGTGGAATGGGAGGAGTCTATGCAGGACAAGCAATATCCAAGTTTTTGAAAACAAATAACAGAACAGATCTTGAAGAATATCAAAAAAAATGGACACAAAGATTTGGTAAAGAATTTGAAAAACAAATATTTGTAAGAAAAATTTTAGAGAGAGTAGACAACAATACAATCAATAAATTATTTGAGTCAATTACACCAGAGATTACAAAAGAGATTGCAGAAAAAGATGATTTTGATTTTCACACTAGCTCAATTATAAAATTGCTAGGAATGAGAGGTTCCATAAAAACTGCACAAGCATTAATCAGCGGTGAGTTGAAAAAATTACTTAGATAAAATGTGCTCAATTTCTAAGGAAGGTATAAATGATGTTTACAGAAAATCGGGGTATGTCATCCACTATAACATTACCAACATGTAGTTGCTGTCACAGACATATAATGCCTAACGATAAATGTGTAAAATTCAATTGTCCTGATTGTGGCGTTGATCTAATTTGGAGATGTCAAAGTTGCAGACAAGCAGCAAGAAACTATATTTGTTCTTCATGTAATTTTCAAGGACCATAAAAAAATGGCTCAATTATTACTAATTACAAAAATTCTTCCCAAAGACATAGATGTTGACCTGGACAAATTAGCAGAGTCTATCAAATCATCACTAAAAGAAGGAATTACAATGAAAAGACATCTCAAAGAACCATTGGCTTTTGGATTAGAATTTCTAAAGGCCGAATTTATTTTAGAGGACAAGGAAGGACAAATGGATGCATTAGAAAATGCTGTTAAAGCAATTGAGGGTGTCAGTGAATTTGAAGTTCTCAATATGAGTAGAATGTCAGTGGGTATGAAATAGGTGGTTTTTTGGTACGCAAAGAAGAGCCTTTGCAAATGCGAATTGGAGAAGCAAAGCAAAGAGACGTAGGCAAAAAACGAGCCAGAATTGGCCCCGAAGCCATGGATTTTCTCAAAGTTACTCCAGGTGACATTATTGAAATAATGGGTTCAAGATCTAGTTGTGCAGTTGTTTGGCCAGTTGATGAAGATGAAAAGTTTTCAGACATCATAAGAGTTGATGGTCAAACAAGAAAAAATGTTGGTGGTTCACTAAATGATATAGTAAAAATTAGAAAAGTTACAACAAAATTTGCAAAAACAGTTTCCCTAATTCCTGTTAATGATTCAGTTACAGTAGACAAAGAGTTTACAGACTTTGTTAAAAATAGATTGAAAGGATTGCCAATTACACATGGTGATGAAATTTCTGTAATGATTTTAGGAAATTCTATGGATTTTAAAATTACAAAGACAAACCCAAAAGGAGTAATCATTATGGATCGTACCACAACACTAATCATTTCAACAGAAACTTCAGTTGATAGAAAAGTTAGAGTGACATATGAAGAAGTTGGTGGATTAAGACAAGAAGTCAAAGCATTGAGAGAGATTGTAGAATTGCCACTAAAACATCCTGAACTATTTGTAAGATTAGGAATTGAACCTCATAGTGGAATTTTACTTTATGGTCCTCCTGGATGTGGAAAGACATTACTTGCAAAAGTAATTGCCAGTGAATCAGAAGCTAACATGTTCCAAATTAATGGTCCAGAAATTATGAACAAGTATTATGGAGAAACAGAAGCAAAACTAAGAGAGATTTTCAAAGAAGCTAAAGACAATTCTCCAAGTATAATCTTCATTGATGAGATTGATGCAATTGCACCAAAAAGAGAAGAAGCATACGGTGATGTTGAAAAAAGAGTTGTTGCACAATTGTTAGCATTAATGGATGGTCTTGATGATAGAGGAAATGTCATTGTACTTGGTGCAACAAATAGACCAGACAGTGTTGACCCAGCTCTTAGAAGGCCAGGTAGATTTGATAGAGAATTTGAGATATCTGTACCTAATGAGGATGGAAGACTAGAGATTCTTTTAATTCATACTAGAGAAATGCCATTAAATGATGACATCGATCTAAAAGATTTGAGTTCAGAACTGCATGGATATACTGGTGCAGACATTAAATCACTTTGTAGAGAAGCGGCAATGAAGTCCATTAGAAGATACTTACCTGAAATTGATCTTGAAACAGAAAAGATTTCTTCTGAAGTATTACAATCAATGCAGATTAAGTTAATTGATTTTTACGATGCAATGCATGAAGTGGTCCCTACAGCAATGAGGGAATTTTATGTTGAACGACCAAAAGTATGGTGGCAAGATGTTGGAGGATTAGATGATATCAAAAAAGCATTAACAGATAATCTCATAGTAGCAATGAGAGACCCAAAGAAATTCACAAAGATGGGCGTCAGACCACCAAGAGGAGCTTTGATTTATGGACCTCCAGGATGTGGAAAAACACTTCTTGGACGAGCACTTGCTACTGAAACTGGTGCAAATATGATTTTAGTTAGAGGCCCTGAAATTCTTTCAAAATGGATTGGAGAATCAGAAAAAGCTGTTAGAGAAATTTTTAGAAAAGCAAAAGCAGCAGCACCATGTGTAGTAATTTTTGATGAGTTAGATTCACTAGCACGTAACAAATCAGGAGAAAGTGGAGCAAATGATACGGTTCTAAGTCAATTGCTAACAGAAATTGAAGAAGGTATTTCTGCACGAGTAGTAGTAATTGGAATTACAAACAGACCAGACGTTTTAGATAATTCCTTGTTAAGAACAGGAAGGCTAGATTTGGTTCTATATGTAGCACCTCCTGATGAAAAAGGAAGATTAGAGATTATCAAAATTTTAACAAAAAAGATGCCATTGGTAAATGATGTTAAACTACAAGAGATTGCAGTAGCTACACAGAACTATACGGGAGCTGATTTAGCAGCACTATGTAGAGAAGCAGCAGTTTTAGCAATGAGAAACGATTCACCAAAAATTTCAAGCCAAGACTTTGCAAATAGTTTGAAGAAAGTTAGACCATCTATTACTAAAGAAGTTGAGCAATGGTATACCACAATAAGAGAAAGTATATCTAACGTTGTACCCAAGTCAGGAGATAAATCATTCTACGGATAAAAAATGGCAATTCCAATACGAAATACAGTATTTGACAAAATTAATGAAGTAAATGCTTTAACAGATGTTGAGCTTTTCAAAATTTTAGTAAAAGAAGGATATGTACTTCCTGAAGACAAATTCAACAAAATACTTTTAGATTTAGAGATTTTAGGTCTCATCACTGTAGTGTGGATTACAAAAGATGAACGTAGGATAGAAGTAGTTGTTGTTGAAAAAGAGACAGACAAAGTTGAAGAGCAAAACAAGGAAGCAATGGAAAAAGATTACGAAGCAAGTTTCCCTGGTTTTGAAAAATAATTATTTAGAATAAAGGTATATGAAATGCTGCATCTAATGCAACTGCTACAAAAATTATTGTAAGGTATGGCGCAGTTACTTTGTATGCTTTCCATGCAAATTCAGATGTAGGATTCTTTGTTAATTTGTAATGATATACAAGCATCAATACACCAGAAAGTAGTGCAATTACGGTATAAACAACTCCCAGTCCATCTGGAATAAATGATAGTATCAAAGAATAAGGAACTAAAATTATTGTGTTTCCTAAAATGAACTTTGATGTTTTTTGCATACCAATTACAACAGGTAACATTGGAATTCCGGCTTGTGCATATTCATCTTTAATTTTCATTGCAAGACACCAAAAGTGGGAAGGAGTCCAAACAAAAACCAAGAATCCAACTAAGAAGCCTAACAAATCCATACTACCAGTAGCTGCAGCCCATCCAGCCCAAGCAGCAGCACTACCTGCAATTCCTCCAATTACAATGTTTGAAGAGTTTCGACGTTTCAGCCAGACTGTGTAAATTATAACATAAAAAAAGATTCCTACTGCAATAAAGAAAGCAGTGATTGGATTTAATGCAAAGTAACCATAGATTACAGATATGCAGCTTACAACTACACCATAAATCAAAACATGAGATGCTGCCATTCGTCCAGAAGGAATAGGTCTTGTACTAGTTCGCGTCATTTTTGGATCAATGTCTTTATCATAATAGTGGTTTAGTGCACTAGATCCTGCAGATGCCAATGTTCCTGCGATAATTATGTGCAAATAAGACCAATAATCAAGTTCAGGTACACCATCAACTAGTTTACTTGCTGCATACATTGAAGTTACTGCAGTAATAACTAGAAGAACAACTATCCGAGGTTTGGATATCTCCATTATTTCTTTGAATCCCAATTCACTCTATCCTAGACCAAAGCCATTTAATTTCTTCGTCTATACGAACTATGTTTCAAAAGGAATAAGTATCTCAGTCCTACCAGCTATTTTGAATGAGTAATTGGGACCTCATGATGCCAGGAATGGGATTAACAGCCATAGGCTTGGCTGGCGTCATATTATCTTATGCTGGTATTGCACATACATTCATTGATGGTTTGCATGCTCTAAGCGGACTTGTCATGTTTATAGGAATGATTTTCTTAGCAGTAGGAATCTTAGATGGAGGAATTTCAACTAGCAATAGAGCAAAGGCTACAACTTTGATAGTTTTAGGAATTTCATTGTCATTTGGAGTGTATGCTTTAGCATTCATGAACACATCAGCCTTTACAATTACACTAGCAGGAATTTTAATGGCAATTGGAGTCCCTGCAATTATAATTGCATATCTTGCAATGAAGCATCCAACTAAAGTAAAACCAGTTGGGTCTATTGTTTCAATTGTAGCAGCTACAGGAATTATCATATGGTTTGCATTCGCATTTGTAAGTCCTGACACAGACATGATTCCTCAACAAGTTGAAGTTGAAGAACATATTGAAGTTGGACTAACAGGAACAATCTTTGCAATTAAAATTTTAAAAGATTCATTTGAAGAAGGAAACCCAGATTACATGCCAGATGTAGTAGTTGTTACGCAAGGGAATACAGTTGAATGGATTAATGAAGATTCAGTTATACATACAGTAACTAGTGCAGTAGACTTTGGAGAAACATTTGATTCAGGTTTAATGGATGCAGGGGATGTCTTTACTTTTGATACAACTAATTTAGCAGCAGGAGAATATGAATATTTGTGTATTGTACATCCTTGGATGGTTGCAACATTAGTTATTGAAGAACCAAAAGAATCAATCAAAGTTATAATTCCTGAAGGAGCAGGAATTCCAGATGATGGACAAATCTATTTTGATCCTCAAGTAATTGATGTAACAGTTGGCACCACAGTAGTATGGGAAAATCTAGATAGCACAGTACATACTGCAACTTCAGGTGATCCTGACGAAGGAGTAAATGGATTGTTTGATTCAGAAATGATGGCAGTAGGTGACATGTATGAATTTACATTTACTGAAGTAGGAAGTTATGATTATTATTGTACATTTCATCCATGGATGCTTGGAACTGTTAACGTAGAATAAAGTTGCAGAAAATTATTCTATCAGAATCAGATAAAAAAATTCTAACTGAACACGCAGAAAATGAAAAACCAAATGAATCATGTGCCATACTATTTGGAAAAGATAATTTAGTCTCTGAAGTATTTTTAACTAAAAATATTGATGAATCATCAATAAATTTTACAATTTCAAATGAACAATTAATTGAAGGATACAAGATTGCAGAAGAAAAAAAGGTAGAAGTGATAGGCATATTTCATTCTCATCCTAATTCAGAGGCATATCCATCAAATACAGACAAAAAATTCATGTACAGTAACCCAGTAGTATGGATTATCTACTCCTGCATTAACAAGGATTTCAAAGCATACTTTCTTGAATCAGACATAATAGAAATTCCAATTGAAAAAGAATAATTCAAGATTTTAAGTTCAAAGTCTGTAGCAGTGTTTTGAATTAAATATCCCTTTTTTTGACGATAATTATGGAAATTCACGTATATGATACCTATGTCAAAGCAGCAGATGGTCATACCATACACTTTGATGTTATTACGGGTGAAAAAGATCACGATAAAGCCCTCACATATGGCAAAGAGTGGTTAAAGTCAATTGGTGAAGAGAAAGCAGAGATGACAACAAACGAATGTCAATTCTGCCATTCATCAAATGCACCAGAGCCTATTGAACAGGCAATTAAGGAAAAAGGCTACTTTATCCAAAAAATGGAAGGTTGTCCTTAAAACACTTTTTTCCTTTTTCCAAAGGACTATATTTTTTAGATTAATTGATGAAAACGTGTCAGAGCACAGATACTCAAAGTTGACTATCGAAGGCGACAAGAAAACAAAATGGATTTGTGGCTGTTTTCTTACAGTAGATGACTATTTCAAATTCTGCGATACACATAATGAAACTTTGAAAAAAGCAATTCAATCCCAAGTAGATGAATTAGATATGACTTTACTTGTTGAAGATTAGATTGCAAGTATTGCAACAAATGCAGATACAAAGACTATGGCAATTGTATTTAGTAATTTAATGACAGTGTTTAGTGCAGGTCCTGCAGTGTCTTTGTAAGGATCACCAATAATATCACCTACAACTGCAATTTTATGTATTTCAGTACCTTTTTCTCCTCTCATCTCGATTAGTTTCTTGGCATTATCCCATGCACCACCAGTATTTGCCAAGTGATAGGCCAACAAAATTCCAGTAATAACTGCACCCATCAATAGTCCTGCTACTGCAGTTGGGCCTAATAATATACCCAAAATAAGTGGAGCAGTAATTGCTACAATTGCAGGTTTCCAAAGTTCTTTAATTGATGCAACAGTGGCAATATCTACACATTTAGCATAATCAGGTTTTGATGTTCCTTTAAGAATTCCTGGATCTGCTTTGAATTGTCGTCTAACTTCATCTACCATTTTTCCTGCAGCCCTAGATACACCGCTAATGAGTTGACCTGTAATGATAAATGGAATCAAGCCACCAATTAACAATCCAACGATAATAGCAGGATTAGTCAAACTGTAATCTAATACCAATACACCTTCAAAGACATGTGCTGCCTCAAACTGAAATGCTTGAATCATGGCAAGCGCAGCTAATGCAGCACTGGCAATAGCAAATCCCTTTGTAACTGCTTTAGTGGTATTTCCAACTGCATCAATTTCATCTGTGACTTTACGACTTTCTTCTCCCATTCCAGTCATCTCAACAATGCCACCTGCATTATCTGCAATTGGGCCAAATGCATCAATACTTAGAACAATTCCTGCAAGACTCAACATTGCCATTGCAGTCAATGCTGTTCCAAAGATTCCATAGAGTACTGGGTCTGCACCTTCTGGTGCCGCACTAGATGCAAGACTGTATGAAACCATAATTGCAACAACTAATGCAATCATAAATGGTCCCGTTGATTGCATGCCTTTGACAATTCCCATTAATGTTAATGATGCATAACCCCATTTTGCAGAGTCTGCAATTTCCTTCACAGGATTTTTTTTGTAATTGGTATAATAGTTTGTAATTTTTTGAATTACAGGAACAAGAATGACACCAATTACAGTAGAGCCAAACAAAGCATATGCTGCAGGTGAATCACTGATGAATTGTGTAATAAATACAAAGTTTAATGCAATTGCAATCACTGCTGAAACATAAAATGAACGATTAAGAGGTTTCATCACATCTGTAATATTCTTAGAGCCAATAATTACAACACCGATAATCGATGCAATCATTCCAGAAGTACCAATTAGAAGTGGGTAAAGGAAGAAGTCTGGTGCACCAATTAATGCTGCAATTAGTAATGCTGCAAGTACTGTAATAATATAAGATTCATAAATATCAGAGCCCATTCCTGCTGCATCACCAACATTATCTCCTACATTATCTGCAATAGTTGCAGGGTTTCTAGGATCATCTTCAGGAATATTTACCTCAATTTTTCCTACTAAATCTGCACCCATATCTGCAGCCTTTGTAAAGATACCACCGCCAATTCTAATGAATAATGCAATAAGACTAGCACCAATTCCAACACCTGCTATTGTAATTGGATCTGGGTAAATCATGTAAAGACTAGTGATTGCTAATAATGCCATAGCAGGAACTACAAGTCCAACTGTGGCACCACCTCTAAAGGCCATAACAAACGTCTTTCCTAATCCGCTACTACTCAAATTTGCAGCCCGTACTGCTGTTTTTACTGTAATTTTTAATGAAATTATACCTGCAACTGCTGAAAGTGTTGCACCTACTGCAAATGCAATTCCGTTTGAAGGAGTCAAGAATGCACCAATAATTACAGTCATAGCAATTGCAACTGGAATTATAATTTTCATTTCTCGTTTTATAAATGCAGATGCACCTTCTTTGACAGCATCTGAAATTTCCATCATTTCTTTTGTACCAGGAGATTGTTTCATGATCCAAAAAACCATGGCCCCAGCGACTAAAAATGATGCAGCGCCTGCAACAAATGGCAGAATTTCTGGGATCTCCATGTTATACTTTGCTTGCCTTAGTCTGGGAAATATAAATCAATGATGGAAAATTTCTTTTCTTTTTTTGTATGGTGAAAATATTTTTCCCCGAAGTCCTTTTCTTACCAATTTGTTGAATCTTTTACCATGAGAAAGATATGGAAATCTCATGTGAATCAATTCATGAACAATAGTATTTTCTAGAGTTTTCTCATCTGGGATTTTTCGGACATTAATAAAAACCAGATTGTGTTGAAGGTAAGATACTCCATAATACTTGTATGCAGATGTTCGTAATCCCTCTGTCATTTCACGTGGCATGTCAAGTACTTCTTTTGTTACAAACAAGATCTTAGGCTCTAAAATAGAAAATCTATTAGAATAAATTCCAACTGTCTCTAAAATTTGCAGTTTAAGGTCAGGATCAAGCTTCACAAAGAAATATCACAAAATGTGTGTTTATTTGGAAATGTCAATTGTTGTGAGATATTTGGTTTATTTTGATTCTTCAAAATTATGAATTGATAGGGTCAGAGTTTTAGTAGAGTAATCATTAATCATACAGCCACCGTCTCATCATACCCTAATTATTCCATTGAATCAAGCAATTTTTGTGTTTTATTTCTAATTTCTGGAGTGATTTTGACTATTACCAATCCCTCATTTGGTTGACCATACAAAACTATAGCATTTTCAGGAGCATGAACACAAACAGGTATCACCAAAAGATCTTCTTCACCATTAACATTGATTCTCACTGGGGGTTGCATAGTAAAGGCCTGCTGAATTATGTCTATACTTTGAGAAGTTATTTCTCCTGCAGGGTTATCTGCTGTTAATTCTGTGGCATTTGCTAGTTTTGGTGGTTCTCTTTTTGTTCTTTTTTCCTGACTATCAATTATTTGCAGAGACGGAATCAAACCAAACTCAAGCATCTTTTCAGTGGTTCTATCACCAACTGTAATTACATAGGGATTTTCTGAAAGATGTTTTTGGATATTTGTTTTATCAGCTTCACTTTCAGGTAATAGTATTCCTAAAGGAATTTTCAATTGATCTCTTAGAGAATCAGGTAATTTCACAGGAATCGTAGCTAGTTAGAAGTACTTACCTCTGGTGTTGTTTCTTTTTCAGAGTCTTTAGATTCTTCACTAGAGTTTTCAGATTTCATTTCTTCTTGCAGTTTTGCTGCTTGAATACTACATTGTGCTGCAACATTTTTTGCACTTTTTCTAAAAGCAACTGCACCTGGAGAATCAGGATCTGTAATCATAATTGGTTTACCTGAATCAGAACCAGCCATGATTCCAGAGTTTAATGGGATTTCACCTAAGAAAGGCATGTTAAATTGTTCACTGATTTTCTTTGCTCCTCCTTGACCAAAAAGATAATGTTTCGCATCACAGTTTGGACAAATAAAGTAACTCATGTTTTCAACAACTCCAAGAAGTGGGACATTTAGTTTTTCAAACATTCCAACTGCTTTAACTGCAACACTACTTGCAACATCTTGTGGAGTTGTAACTACAAGAATTCCAGTAATTGGAATTGTTTGGGCAAGTGTTAAAGGAATATCACCAGTACCTGGAGGAAGATCTACTATAAGATAATCTAAATCAGCCCAATTAGTATCAACTAGAAATTGTTTCAAGATTCCGGAGATAATTGGACCTCGATAAATTGCTGCTTGGTGTGAATCCTGTGCAAAGAAACCAAATGAAACGACCTTTAGTCCATGTGATTCAGCGGGTTGAAGTTTATTTTCTTCTACTTCCATGAATGCATCTTTCATTCCAAGCATCAATGGAATACTAGGACCATAGATATCAGCATCTAACAATCCAACTTTAGCTCCTGTTTGGGATAATGCCAAAGCTAAATTCAATGAAACAGTTGATTTTCCTACTCCCCCTTTTCCACTTGCAACACCAATAATGTTTTTGACAGTTGCCATTCCAGTATCTGCATCAAGTGAACGTCCTTCCATTACTTTGGCAGTTACCTTCAGATCAAAATCTTTCAACTCTGAAATTTCAGCAATTGCTTTTCTAACATCATCCTCAATTTCGATATTGAAAGGACATGCTGGAGTAGTTAGTTCTAAAGTAAATTTCAGATTACCATCATCAAGTTCTAGGTCTTTAATCATACCCATCGATACAATATCCTTTTTCAAATCAGGATCAATTACTGTACTTAGTTTTTCAAGAACTTGATCAATTCCAACCATTGAAATAAAAAGTCAGTTAACATTATTTAAACATAGGTCAGTCAGTAAAAGAAATTGTCAATAATTTGAGAAATTAGTAAAATCTTTGGAAATTTAAGCCTAAATCATGCAAAGATTCATAAATTGAAATTCAAAAAAATAGTACAGTTGTTTTCTATATCTACCCTAGTTGATGTCGTTAGGATTCCTCCAAGCTTGTTTGGAACTACACTCAAAAAGGCAGGAATGAACATACTCAAAGAAAAGTACGAGAGTATGATCAGTGCAGACTTGGGTTACATCATTATGATTTTAGATGCCAAAGTTGATGAAATGGGAAAAATGATTGCAGGCGACGGTGGAACATTCCATAAAGTTGAATTTGAAGTATTAACGTTTTATCCAAAATTGCAAGAAATTGTTCTAGGAGAAATTGTAGATATTACAGACTTTGGTGCATTTGTAAGAATTGGTCCAACTGATGCGTTACTGCACTTGTCACAAGTTATGGATGATTATCTTAAAAGTGATGTAAAATCTGGAATGATTTTAGCTAGTCAAAGTGGCAGAACACTCAAAGTTGGTTCTACACTTCGTGCAAGAATAACTGCAGTATCATTAGGAAAAGCAGCTTCAATGGGCAAGATAGGAATTACATGTAGACAACCATTCCTTGGTGCAGATGCTTGGATTGCCGAAGAGATTAAGAAAGCTAGTGGTTCAGACAAACCTAAGAAAGCTAGTGATTCAGATAAACCTAAAAAAGAAGTAGAAGTAAAGGCAAGTTAAGATGGCACGAGAAATGGCATGCAGAAAATGCAAAGCTGTAACAACTGGAAAAATTTGTCCAATTTGCAAATCATCAGACTTGACACCTGATTGGAATGGAATTGTACTTGTAGTTGATCCAACAAACTCAGCAATTTCAAAAACTCTTGGCATTACTCAGAAAGGCAAGTACGCAATCAAAGTAACATAAAATATTTCTAAATCTTTAAAATTATACTAGTATTTTATCATCATGTTGTCATTTAATTCTAAAAAACAATTATTACAATTTCTTGCCGAAGATATTGGGAAGGGAGATATTACAAGCAGTCTTTTATCTAAAAGAAAAATTTCAGTTAGAATTATTTCAAGAGAAAATGGAATTATTGCAGGTACAACATATTCAAAAGAAATTTTCAAACTTGAGGAATGTAGCACTAAAATTTTAAAAAAAGATGGCTCTAGAATAAAACCAAATCAAACTGTAATGACCATAACAGGTGATGCAGAAAAAATTTTGATGTGTGAGAGAACGGTACTAAATCTTCTAACTAGAA
>JADFJY010000094.1 GCA_022565935.1 Nitrososphaerota archaeon | reverse complement strand
GTAGTTGTAACCAAACATATTCAATTCCAGAACAAGACAAAAATAATTAATATAGATTTAATTCCTCATAATCTTGAATATATTATTTAAAAAAAATCTAGTTAACAATCATTTTTTCTAATTGTATCTCGCAATTCGTTAGTATCTACAGGCATAAATAGTACTTAGAGTGGTTTTTTGTTAGTTTCTATTTATGTTTAAAGTGTCACAGTCCAATCAAAAAACTTGCAACAAATAAGACTCCCGTAATTCTACTAAACATTAAAGTTGAGGACATAAATGGAACCAAATTATCAATAGAATCAAAATTTTTCTGCAATCCTAATCCAGATTTTATCATTAACGGAATGGTAAGTAAAGTAATCAGAGACAATACAGGAAATAAATTTGTAGATACACCAATTATTATTACACAATATGACAATAGTGGAAAAATCCAAAAAAGTTTTGAAGCTTTTTCTTTTCCTACTGCAATAACTAAAGACTTTCTACCTTTAGACTTGTCAGCATCATGATCAGGAAATGAAGTAATGAAAAGTACAAGCGAAGATAAAACTCCAACAACAATGCCTCCAAGAATTGATTCTATGGTAATTTGTCCTGATTGGATATAATATGCACCAATAACAATCATAGAGCCTTTTACTGCAACAAAAAATTCACCTAAACCAGAATCAACAATTTTTGTTGAATAAAAATAAATAGATAAAATTGCAAATCCCAAAATTATTCCAACAATAATTCCATCTGTAATTACAAAATAGGTTCCAATTACAGAACCAATAATCAAAAATACAATTCCTGCACGATAAACAGAAGTAGGTTTGAGTAGTCCTTCTGGTAGAACACCAGTTCCACCACTCATCTTGGTTCGTTTAGTTTTTGTATCAATTCCTCTTTTAAAATCCCAATAATCATTTAACAAATCTACACTTGCATGAAGCGCTAGCACTCCAGCAAATATCAAAATTGCATCAAACGGATCTATTGAAAAATTTTGTTGCCAATTAAGTGCTAATCCAAGAGAAACTGCAATTACAGATGCAAGAAGAAATCTTACTCGAATCACACGGAACCAAACTGAGAGCATTAAAAACAGTGTCAGTTTTTCAGTATAATATTCATGAGTTTTGATTTCAGGCTATTGTTTATATCAAAATGAAATAAAACATGCCTATGATTATTGGAAAAATTTTGGAAAATGAGAAGAGGGTAAAATTTAATGTTGAAATTCATTGCACAAATTGTGGTAAAAAAGTACCTGGCGGATTACAAACAGGTGAAAAATATTATCAAACTGATGCATTCAAAATAGAATTAGAGGATTTTAAGAGAAATTATCTTTGCGGAATTTGCAGAGATAAAAAAAGACGATAAATAAAAGATCAAATCTCTTCTTCCTCATCCCATTCTTCTTCTATATCAGTTTTAGATTTCTTTAAGAACAAGAACACAACAACTCCAACCATCAAAATTCCACCAATTACAATGTAGATAATCCATTCAGGTAATTCTAAATCAATTGAATCAAACAATTTTTCTGGTGCATTCACATTTACAGTAAATGTATCCATGCCTTCTGCATATCCTTCAGCAGTTGCAATAATATCAAAAGAGATGTTAGGTCCCTCAAATGCAGTTAAACTAAGAATAGCACTACCATCAGAACTTGTTCTAACTACATCTGGAGTAATCAATACATCATCATCAGTAATTATTTTTATTGATACCCCAGATACAGATTCTGCATTTTCATCATCTACAAATAATTTAAATTCAATTGGTTTACCTACAGGAATTTCTTCAGATAAACCACCAGTAAAAATTTGTAATTGAGATTGAGATGAAGCAGAATTAATTACTATTGAAGTTCCATTAACACCTTTAGCACTTACAGAAATTATTGCATCACCAATCGAACCTGTGGTTTTAATTGGAAATGTAGCATATGATGTACCCATAGGAATTATTGCATCATCAATTATCTGAACAATAGTTTCTTTAGATGAGACAATTTTTGATTTTACATTAAATTTTGGAATTACAGGATTTCCTTGCAAATCCACTAACTGTATTATTCCAATATTATCTGGATGATTGGCATTAATTGTACTTAGTGGAAGAATAACTTGCATTTTTGAAGATGGTTGAGTGATGAAAGTTTTACTTCCTTCTAAATCTGAATCAGCATTTTCACCAATAGGTTCCACAATGAGTGTAATTTTTGTTTCGTCTACAGACACATCAAAAGAATCACTACGTAATTGTACAAAAGAAAAAGTTGAATATTTGTTAATTTCCACTAATCCGTTAGTTGGGGTAACCAAATATTTTCCAGTTTCAGTCATTACTTTTGGTCGTTCACTTCCATCAAGTGCAATCAAAAAAATATCAAAAAATCCATCACGATCAAAAATTAGACTGTCCTCTCCAGTAGGAGAAAATATTCGTACTTCTTTTTGCTCTAATGTGTTAATCACATTAGCAGTAAATGAACCAGTACCTACGCCATTAATTGATGCAGAAATTGTAATAGGTCCTGTTTTTTGGCCGGTAGAGACTTGTGCTGTACCAAAGGAATAAGAACTAAGAATTTTTCCCTCATCAACTATTTCAGCTAGTGCATTATCACTAGAAATGACATTTATTTTTTGAACATATCCGTCATGGTATAGATTTTCCTTTGATTGAATTGGATAAAGTTCACCTTCTTCCAAACAATCAACAGAATACAAAATCATTTTTTCAGGATCTAATTCAGTATTATGTGTAATTTCATCATCATTACCACTACTTCCATCATCATCCTGTTCAGCACAGTCTGGATGAATTTCAATTAAACTACCATCAGGACGTATACCATCATCATCTTCATCATCTTCAATAATTGATAATTGATAAGTAAAGAAAACAGTAGCGTTGCTTGGAATATTTTCAAGCCCATATACTGCAACAGTATGATCATAATTTTTTATATCAAATCCAAAATCAAATACATTATTCATACTTCGTTTGATATTGTTTATGCCTTCTATTGAAGTGCCAACAGTTCTAAAAGTATCAGTTGCAGTGCCATAACCATCAGCAGTAACTCCAATCAAAATATTATTTTCAAGTAAATTTTGTAAACTAAATTTTTGTTGAAGTAAATAACCAAATTCACCTTTTTTTATCATTGGTTTTTCTGATTGTACAGTTTTGTCTAAAACTTCACCAATAGGATATTGTTCACTTGAGAAAAAAACCAGAGGAATATCATCAGGTGTTTTTGTTGGATTTCCTTCAGAATCAACAACAGTTACAAAGATATCCAAAGTTCTATCAATCTCTGCTGGAATTAGTTTTGGGAATATGGATAATTTCAGTGCAGTTGGTAGTGTAGAGGAAATTTTAATGCTCTTTGCAATATCTAAGCCTGATTCTTCATTAATTGCACGTAAGAAGGTGTTACCTATTTTTTCATGGGCATACAATATTCCCCATGCATAATAATCACCTTGTTTAATGATCAATATTTCTGAATTAGGAGATGCTAAAAGTTCTTCACTCTCAAGTAAAATTTCAATATCATGAGGAGCCCTAACTAAAACACCATCAGATGTTTTAAGATAAACAGAGAAAGGCATTTCAGAATTTACATGCATTTTAGTTGTAGGGAGATTTAATTCCAAAATCAAGTCATCTGGGAGGTATGTTTTGTCAGTTCCTATCTCAATTTTTTGAAATGTGGTTTTTCCATTTAGAGTAGCAATAATTGTTGTCTTTCCAGATTTTTCGCCAGTAATTATAGAAAAAGATGCAAACTCTTCATTGGCCTTTAAGACAATTTTTTTGGGTACAGATGCAATAGTTGGATCATCTGAACTTAGACTAACGGAAACATCATAAGATGAAGTAATGGGAACTCCATGTTTACTTAGAACATAAATATATCCAACTGGGTGTTCTGCCACTCCACTTTCCAAGTGCGATGGCGATATGGCTAGTTTTATTGAATAGTCAGACAATGCATCCAAATTT
>JADFJY010000093.1 GCA_022565935.1 Nitrososphaerota archaeon | reverse complement strand
ACATATGCCATCAATGGTTTCTTACCAATGAATATAGTATCTCTGGTACCTGAAGATTCTTTAGGTTTTGAATTCTGTGTGCTTTCTGGAACTTCTTGAGGTTTTGAATTCTGTGTGCTTTCTGGAACTTCTTTAGGTTCAGAAGACTGTGTGTTTTCTGTTGACATAATTTTCAACCATATAAGGATAATTTAAAGTTAAAAGAATTTTTTTGAAATTGATAAAAATTTTTTGAAAAATTTGAACTATTATTAACTACAAAAGAGTAATTTATTCAGAATTTGGAAAATATTTCAAAGATTTTAGAATTTGGAAGTTGTGAAGAAAAAATTAAAATTTTACAAACATTAGATTGTACAGAAAATCCAGAATTTTTGGAAAAAATAATTTTGAAATTAGATGATGATGATATTCAAGTTAGAGGAGAAGCGTTTAGTTCACTTGTATTAAACAAAAATAAAATTTCAAATTTTTTAATTAAAAGTTTGAATTCCACAAGCAAAAATATCAGAGGTTTTGCATCACTGGTACTAGCAAATAGAAATGAAACAACAGCAATTCCAGAAATTGTAAAACTTGCAAAAGATGAACGTTCTATGGTTAGAGAATGCGCAATTGGAGCACTAGGATATCTCAAAGCCCAAGAGGCAAAAGAAATTTTTCTTGAATCTTTGTTAGATTCTAATTTGGAGGTTAGAAAAAGTGCTCTTCAGGCAGTTATTGATCTTAAAATCACAATTTCAGAAAATAAAATAAATAAAATTATTAAAGATAAAGATCCCGAAATAAAAAAATTACTTTCTATATTAAAAAAAAGTGGACCGGAAGGGATTTGAACCCTCGATCCGATGCATGCCATGCACCTATCCTACCGGACTAGACGACCGGCCCAATTATCAGAATTCTGATCGAATAATATTTTTTAAATTGGTTATTAACGTTTAGCGGTATAAATTAAATCAAGTATGAAATTAACACAAAAGATATTTAACCATAATTAATCATGATTGAATCGTCATGGTGGTAGATAACAAAGCAACTGTCACATATGTTCAATTGCTAAAAGAGGATCTTGTGATCATTAGATTAGTTCCAAAAGATGGGCCAGTTCCAGATTTTAAAGCTGGTCAATTTATTACGTTGGGATTACCAAATCCGTTAGATAATGGAAAGATTGTTAGACGAGCATATTCAATTGCATCTCATCCAGAAAATAAAGATTACATTGAGCTTGTAATTAGATGGGTTAGAAAACCACTCCCAGGTAGATTAACTACACAATTATTTAATTTAAAAGAAGGAGACGAAATTCTTTGGTTAAAACCTACAGGTAGAGCACTAAATATCAATGAAGAACTTCCAAATGGAGAAAAAGATAACAGAAGAATTATTTGTATAGGTGGAGGTACAGGTCTTGCACCATTTGTTAGTTTTGCACAGCATTTTCATGATACTGGTGATAAGCGAGAAATCATAGTATTACAAGGTGCAAGTTATGTTGATGAGTTAAGTTACAAAGATTTGCTTACTTCGCTTGAAGATGAGAGTATTGAGAAAGGCAAAGATGCATGGAACTTTAAGTACAGAGCTTCAATCAGTAGACCTCAAGAATGGTTTAACAGATCATGGGGTGGTCAAATTGGAAGAGTTGAAACATTTCTAAGACCTAGAGATAATGGACTCTCACCACTAGAAGAATTAGTTGATGATAAAATTACCAAAGATAACACTATATTCTATGTTTGTGGGTGGCAAGGAACAATAGATGGAGTAATGGACTTTTTAAAACCAAAAGGTTTTGTTTCAGAACATGAAAAACGTGAAGACGGAAGCTTTGAACTCAAATACGAATCATACGGATAAAATAATTAAAAAATTAATAATTGAAATATGAGATTTGTTTAGTGATTATAATTGATTACTGCACTATATCTTGCGCATCTAAATCCAGTTACTAATGCACATGTAGAAATTATTTCAGAGTTAAAAAAAGAAGCTGATATTGTCAAAGTCATGCCCGTAGTTTTCAGAGATGATGACAGAGAAATAAACAGTAAAAGTTTTCCATTTAATTTTGAAATCAGAAAGAAAATGCTGATATCTGTTTTTGGTGATTCAATACAAATTACTGATGACTATGCATTTTTTTCTCCATTTAAAAAATACCTTCCTCCGTTGTTGAGACGAAAATCATGGAAATTAAGAAAACAGATTCTTCGTGGAGTAGAAGGAGATTTTTTTTCATACACAGGAGACAAGGCTGAAGGATACATGCTAAAAATGTACAGACTAAAACCAAAGTTAGGAGAAAGAAAGCCACTTTCTGCATCATCTGTGAAAGAAAAATTGTTTGATGCAGCACTAGGAAAAGAATCTACGTGGAAAGAAGATGTTCCAGAGAGCATAGCCAAAATAATAGAAGAAGACTGGAAGACCATAGAGAAATTTGCAAATGAAGAAGATAAGACTAGACGAGTTGTAGGAATGAAATTTCCTAAAGAAGGATACTCAAAATAAATAGAGATTAATACACAGCCAGCAAAAATTTTCTATGAAACTTACACTTTCAAAATATGTATGGTTTGATGGAAAGTATGTTCTTTCAAAAAATGCCAAAGTTCCAATTACTACTCATGCAATTCATTACGGAACATCAATTTTTGAGGGAATAAGAGCATATTGGAATGGAAAGAATCTCTATGTGTTTAGATTAGATGAGCATGTAAAACGATTTAGAAGATCTGGACAGTTTTACAATATTTCACTTAATTTCTCTGACAAAGTTATTACTGATGCAATAACCGGAATATGTAAAAAAAATAAAATTAAAAAATCATGTTATATCAGACCGTTTTATTTTGTAGGGGATTATGGAATAAATCTCCATGTAACAGAAAAGGCGCCAACTAATGTTGCAATTTTTACATTTCCTTTTGGAAATTTGTTTAACAAGAATGGGATTTCAGCAGGAGTTGTGTCTTGGAGAAAATTCTCAGATTTGGCTACTCCTTCACAAGCGAAAATGGGTGGAAATTATCTAAATTCTATTATTGCAACACAAGAAGCAAAAAGAAATGGTGTAGATGAAGCAATTTTGCTTGATCATAACGGAAATGTTAGTGAAGCACCAGGAGAAAATATCTTTATTGTAAGAGATGGACAGTTAATAACACCATCACTAGCATCGTCTGCACTTGAAGGCATTACTCGTGATGCAGTAATCAAAATTGCAAGAGATTTAGATATTGATGTAGTTGAGAGATACATTACTAGAGATGAATTAGTTATGTCTGATGAGATTTTCTTAACGGGAACAGCAGCTGAGATCACTCCTGTCATTTCAATAAATTCAAAAAAGATAGGTAATGGTAAACCAGGAGTTATTACAAAGAAGATGATGCAAGAGTATACAGATATAGTAATGAACAAAAATGATGACTATTCTCATTGGTTAACTGAGGTGTATTAGATGAAAATTGTTCAAATTGGAACAGGAGGATGGGGTAAAAATCATACCAGAATCTTATCTCAATTAGGTGTACTTTCAGCTGTTTGTGATACAGATTCTCAAAAAAGTAAAGAATATGGAGAAAAATATTCTGTGAATCATTATGAATCATTTGATGTTCTACTAAGTTCAGAAGAGTTTGATGGAGCATTTGTAGTAACACCTACATCAACACACACAGAAATTGCAACAAAATTGTTAGAGGCAAAAAAACATGTTTTTGTAGAAAAACCAATGACATACAAATCTGAAGATGGTGAAAAACTTGCTAAACTTGCAAAAAAAAATAAAGTGGTTTTGACATGTGGATATATTGAGAGATTTAATCCTGCAGTAGATGTTGTAAAAAAATTTGTCAAGGAAAAGAAATATGGTGATTTAGTAATGCTAGAATTTCACCGTGAAAATAGAATGCCTCTTCATATCAAAGATGTTGGAATTATTTATGATACTTCAGTTCATGATATTGATACTGCAAATTGGTTGTTTGATGATATGCCACATGTGGTATTTGCAAGAGCAGGTAAAATTAAACATGAACATGAGGATTTTGCAAGCATTATGCTAG
>JADFJY010000092.1 GCA_022565935.1 Nitrososphaerota archaeon | reverse complement strand
TTGTACTATCCAGACATTACAATGAGTTCAAACAAGTAAGAATTTAACGGGCATAAAATAGCCACAAAACCCACTTTGCGGAAATTATGACGAGTAAAACTAAGTCATAATTCTATACAAGATTATCCGAAAAAAGATGAAGCCCGACCTCATCTGATATTATTTACTTTTTGGAGGATTGTTGTCTCTTCCGCCACCAGAAGGTTTACCTGGATGTGTGCTAGGTTTTCCGCCTGGTCCTTTTTTCATTTGGATCATTACATATTGAAAAAAAATGAAGAGTATTAAGATCATGTAAGTATGATTTAGAAAATACAAAAAGTAAGAAAATAAATTTTAATTTCTACCTAAAAACTGCCTAAGTGTCAAATTCCATCCGCTATACATACCTCAGTTATGGTAAATGGCATTAATTACTACAGATGTGAAATATATCCCTGCAAAGATTCTATCTATTATTCTCAAATGCGATCTATGAAAATACATCCCTTGATATAATCAATAAACTAAACAATAGCGGTCTTATTTTTTGGTTTTAGAAACTATCAATGCAGATGGTATCTGCAAACGTTGTGGAAAAAACACCATGTTGACAGATAATGTATCAGGAGAAAGATTTTGCAGTAAATGTGGTTATGTTGTTTCTGAGGAATTGCAAGATTCTGGACCGGAATGGAGATCATTTTCCAAAGAAGGTGGTACAGATCCTACTAGAACTGGTGCCCCTACAACACTTACAATACACGATAGAGGACTATCTACTATAATCAACCCTATAAACAAAGACTCGTCTGGAAAACCACTTACATCTGCTATGAAAAGTACAATTGAGAGACTAAGAACCTGGGATAGTAGAAGCAAAGTACACGAGTCTTCAGATAGAAATCTTCGACAAGCATTGAGTGAATTATCAACACTAAAAGACAAACTTTCACTTTCTGATAATGTAATTGAAAAATCAGCATACATTTACAGAAAAGCACTTGAGAAAGGACTTGTTAGAGGGCGTTCTATTTCAGCATTGATTGCAGCAGCCCTTTATGCTGCATGTAGAGATACCGAAACTCCTAGAACCCTAAAGGATGTTGCTGATGCAGGTAATATTAAGAAAAAAGATATTTCAAGATGTTATAGAATACTGCATCAAGAATTAGAATTAAAAATGCCTGTTGTTGATCCAATTCAATGTGTTGCAAGAATTTCAAGCAAGCTTGGAATTACCGAAAAAACCAAACGCTATGCAACTAAAGTACTTAAAATTGCTCAAGAAAATGAGGAATCAGCTGGTAAGGATCCGATGGGATTAGCTGCTGCTGCACTGTACTTGTCATGTATAAGAAATAATGAAGATATGACTCAACGTGATATTGCCGAAGCTGCAAATGTTACTGAAGTAACTATCAGAAATCGATGCAAGGGATTAAAGAATCTGCTTAACTCTTAGTTGGAATTTAAATGAATATCAAATGTAAAAATTGTAGTAAAGAATTTGAATTATTTAATTCAGAGTTTTGCTGTATGACATGTCAAAATAATTTTTATCTGAGATAATTATTTTTTTAGACATACCTTAATTCTATTTACTCTGGTATATGTCGACGTATTTTTAATGAAAAAATTACACTTTCGCGACTAGCCAATATTCGTTAAACACATCTTGGCGTGCAAACCTGCCTAAATGTCAAATTCCATCCGCTAAGTACATACCTCATCTAATTTTGGATTATTCTATCCAGACTTTACACGTATAGAACTGTTTTTCTAACAATACTGTCTTCTCCTATTACCTCTTCTAAAACTTGATCCAACATGACAGTCACATTTACATGATTCATCATCACAAAACCCATTATCATTTTTTATCATATTCTATTTAGACACATATTGTATTTCAAGCACTCTTCTTTTTGAATAATCATCTGTTTAGTTTTAATTCAAGTTTTGAATGATTTTTAACTCAAAATCATGCCTATATCCATAAGATTTGTGTGAGTAAAATCAGTTACAATGGTTCCTTTTTGTTTTTGAAAGAACCTACCTGAATCACTGTTTTTGAGAAACTCTTTCATTATTGATAAATCTATTCTGATGTTTTCTGTAATAGCTCCTGCAAAAATAGAGTTTCCATCTATTCCATCAGTACCCATAGATGCAATGACTAATTTTTTTAATTTTTGAGTATTTTTTAAAATTCTCAAAACAAGTTCCTGATTTCTTCCTCCCATTCCTTTTCCAAAAACCCTTACTGTTGGTTCACCTCCAAAAATAAGGCATGTTTTTTGATTCTCTGAAATGTTTTCAAGAATTTTTGTAACTACATCTTTAATGTCACCAAAAATCTGTATTATGCAAACTTTGTATCCTATTTCTTTAGCTTTTCTCTGCATTGCTTTCAAGCAATCACTATTGTTTGCAATAATGTAATTTTCAATCTTTGCTTTCTTTGGAGTTTCAGTATTTTCTTTTTTTAATCCCTTTTCTAATACTTGTAAAACCTCGATTGGTGTTTTTCTTTTTAGTCTGTATTTTTCTAAGATGTCTATTGCATCTGAAAATGTTGTATCATCCATGTATGTTGTTCCTGATGCAATAGATGATAGATCATCCCCTTCCACATCTGACATTACCAAACTAATTCCCTGACATTTCATACCTTCAACTAATTTACCACCCTTAATTTTTGATAGATGTTTTCTAATACAATTAAACTCTTGAATTGTCGCACCTGATTTTAATAGTAAATTTGTAACATAGATTTTATCATCAAGAGTGATTTCATTTGGCATTGCAAGAAGCGATGAGCCTCCCCCTGAAACAAGAAAAATTATTAATTCGTCACTTCGCTTATTTTGGACAAATTTCATGACTTCTTTTGCTGCCTTTATGCTTGTTTTGTCTGGTTTGGGATGCCTGGAATTAAAAATCTGAAATTTTTTGCCCTTAATTCTAGATTTAGAGCCTTTAGGAATAACTATAATTCCACTTTTTATGGGAACTATCGCATTAAGCGCCCTTGTCATAGAATCTCCGGCTTTTCCAAATGCAACAGAATAGATGTTGGAATATTTTTCAATGTTCATTGATTTGTCTCCTATTCTAATTTCATTAGGTGTAACATACTTTGGAATGATATTTTCTGGGTTGGCTGCTTGAAGACCTGCTTCTAGAATTTCTAAACACTCTTTTTTTTTATCTGTGGTTGCTAAATCTTTAAAATTTTGAATAATCATACCACATACTCCATAATGTAAGATATATAATCATCAAAGATTTTTTTTATTTCATGCACACAATACGCATTCCAAAAGTTATCAACTTTGGAGAAGATGCGCTTGGTCAAACAGAGTATCCTAAAAATGCCCTTGTTGTTACAACTGTTCCACCAGAACTTTCTGATAAATGGTTAGCAAAAATGGGAATTAAAGATTACATGTTGTATGATCAAGTGAAACCTGAACCATCAATTGATGATGTCAATAAAGTGATTTCAGAATTCAAAGACAAAAAACCATCTGTTCTAATTGGATTAGGTGGCGGAAGTTCAATGGATGTAGTAAAATATGCTGCACAAGATTTTGGAGTAGAAAAGATCTTGATTCCAACTACATTTGGAACAGGAGCTGAAATGACAACTTATTGTGTTCTAAAATTTGATGGAAAAAAGAAATTGTTACACGAAGACAGATTCTTGGCTGACATGGCTGTAGTCGATTCATACTTTATGGATGGTACTCCAGAACAAGTCCTCAAAAATTCTATTTGTGACGCATGTGCTCAAGCTACTGAGGGATATGACAGTAAACTTGGTAATGACTTGACTAGAACTCTATGTAAACAAGCATTTGAGATTCTTTATGATGCAATTATGAATGACAAACCAGAGAACTATCCATATGGTTCAATGTTATCTGGAATGGGATTTGGAAATTGCTCAACAACTCTTGGACATGCTTTGTCTTATGTATTCTCAAATGAAGGTGTGCCACATGGTTATTCACTATCTTCTTGTACTACAATTGCACACAAACATAACAAATCAATTTTCTATGATAGATTCAAAGAAGCAATGGAAAAACTTGG
>JADFJY010000014.1 GCA_022565935.1 Nitrososphaerota archaeon | reverse complement strand
ACAAAGACATACGAGGTATGATAGATAGATACTGTGAAATGTCAGACGAAGACAAGCTAGCATTTGTTGCAGAACACGATAAAGCAACTGATCATGTAGAAAAGATGAACGAATATTGTTCACTAGATGACGATCAACGAGATGCATACATCCAAGAACACAAAGACGATTACAGAATGAAATATGACAAAGACATACGAGGTATGATAGATAGATACTGTGAAATGTCAGACGAAGACAAGCTAGCATTTGTTGCAGAACACGATAAAGCAACTGATCATGTAGAAAAGATGAACGAATATTGTTCACTAGACGATGACGCAAGAGAAGATTTCGCCAAAGATCACATGAGAGATTATGACTTTAAAAAACCTCACATGGATTATGATAGATTATGTTCAATGGAAGAATCAGACAGAGCATTAGAAATTACTGATGTAGCAAAACTTGATAGAATCTCTGAATGGTGTGAAATGACACTAGATGAGCGAGAAGACTACAAGCGAGATCATAAAGATTCTATGAAAGACAAAATGATGGATAAAGTATCAGACAAAAAACATGACTTTGATGGAATGTCAGATATGGCAAAAGGCAAAATGGATAATGTCGCAAAAGACATACTAGCTGACAAGATGAAATTCTCTGATCAATCTCCACGACTCAAAGCAATGATCATGACAAAGTATGACATTACTGATGAGAGAACGGATGAAATCAAGATGAAGTTCAAAGAGAAACATGGTGACAAGTCTGACGAGAAAATAATGAAAATCAAAATGAATTTCAAAAAGCATATGGCAACAATTAAAGTTAACATGTCTGATGAGCGCAAAACTGCAATTCAAGACAGAGTAGCAGAGATGAAGGCCTTCAAGATAGACCTTCGTGAGAGATCATCAGAATTATCAGACGAGGAAAAACAAGAACTTAGAGCAGATTTCATTGATAAGGCAAAAGACATGCGATATGCATGGATTTCCCCACGTACTCAAATGACTGCAGGCCTTGATGCCGCAGACGTTGAATGTAGAGAAGGATTCAGCCTTGTAATGAAAGCATCAAACGGTGTAGCAATGTGTCTTAAAGCAGATACAGCACTCAAGATGATAGATAGAGGAATCGCAGTTCCTGCTAACTAATCTTTCTTTTTTTATTTTTATCTAATCCATATTATGTGAATAATCTTATTTTGAATTTAGATTGATATGTCGTTGTTAGATGTAATTGATTTTTTTGGAACATCAAATATTTTTAATGATTCCAAGTATTTCAAATACTTTGAATTCTCTATTTCTCCAACTGATATCAGTATTCTGTCATTGTGCTTTATCTCATACTGTAAAATATCAAAATAGTATCTCTCTCCATTAAGATAAACTATACATGGTTCATTTGAAATGCAGTTATCTTTCATTCCAATTGATACAAAGAGCATCTCTAATGGAACGCCGGTTGCATGTTTGTGGATTAGGTATGGGTTGTTATTTTCAAAATGAATGTATTTACTTGATATCTGAAATTGCTGTTGAGCAAAATTTACCTGTTTATTATTAATAATAACTACAATTGCAGCATGTGCATGATCACTTCCAAATTCTCCTATATTGTATTGGTTTGCCAGAATTTCTTGAGGATCCATGTTTTGAATTATTTGCTCATCAATGTCTGTTTGGTTGATAAAATAGTACGAGAAAATCCCTACTGAGAATACTGCAAAAAGTACTATTGCTATAGTTAGTCCTCTGCTTTTTGGTTTTGATTCTGAGGGTAATTCTGGGATTGATTCTGAGGGTACTGAGTTGCTTTCCTCAAATCTGCCAGGTATGTATACGTCATAGTCTTTGGGAAGTGTTTTTTCAGGCAATATTATGAGTGACTTTCTATGTTATTTGATTCTATTTCCAATAAACTCTATTTGTCCTACTTACGGTCTCTGGATGGTAAAGGTAGTCTGTGAACTTCATCTCGTCGTTTTCTTTTCTCATCTTTTGTATATGGACCTCCTTTCTTCTCTTGAACCAAAGCCATAATTCCCTTACAACTTTTTCTCTTTTACTAGATCTGTGTACTGAAAATTGACTCAGACTCAACACTAATTCCATCTTTCTATAAACAAAAATTGGCATAGTTTGGCATAGTTAGAAAACCTTAATGCTAATCTAATCTAATCAGATCAAATTGGTTTGTTTTAGATGTGATGGAACAGGTAAGGTCAGAAATGAATTTGGTATTGTGGAAAAATGTGAGTCTTGTCAAAGAGCTGTTATGACTTTTGATAAAATAAATACTGAACCAGATTCAGACGAAGAATGATACTAAGAAAATCAAAGAAACTAATACAAGAATTACCTATGAAATAACATGAATTTTCTTAAAGCCATATCGATGGATCATGTGAATATGAATGTCAAAAATTTGACTCAAAGTGTAGAGTTTTACAAAAATCTCTTTGGATTTGAGATACGAAAAGCTGATAATTCTCCAAATAAATTGGATGCACCATCACAAATTATTGGAAATGATTCCATCAAACTTTGTTTGTATGAAGATCCACAAATGTCTACTAGTGGAGGAATAGCTCATTTTGGTTTTCATGTAGCAAATTTTGATCAAATTATGGATAAATGTAAAGAATTGAATGTTGAGGTTCTTTATGGAGGCCCTGTAGAATTTGAAAAATCAAGATCTGTTTACATTAAAGATCCAAGCGGATATGATATTGAATTAAGTGAAGTATCTGGTGGCGGACTCTAGTAATTTAATTTTCAAGTCTATTTGCGTCTTATTTTATCCCAAGTATACAGTTCTTGGTGTATAGTTAGGATCATCAGAATATTTTTCGATTAGTTTTATAATATCCTCAATGATTTCATGAATTTCAAGTTCTGGTTCTGTATTTACCATTAAGAGTGCTTTTTTGTTTGCAGGAATTGTTAGACGATTAATTTTTGCATATTTTGTAATTGAATACATTGGTTGACCAATTATTTCTGAATCATGTTGACGAGTTCTCCATCTCATGTATGCATGAATTAAAGTATCATTAGTTTTTTCCTTATCAAATAGTCTGGTAATTCCTTTCTGTAATTTTTCCCATATTTGGATATTTCCAGTTTGATAGATTCCAGCATACCTAACCTTAGGGTTTAGTTTTAGGATATCACTATTTAGATTGTTATAGTCCATACTTTGTACAAACATCTCTAGTAATTTAATTTTCATTAATACTATCAAAAAACTACCTAGCTCTACAGAAATATCTAAATCACAATCATCTAACAGATAATCATCTTGGATTTACCGCGTGGAATGAAGGACTTTGAAAGTAAAGAGACTGCAAACATTGAGCATATCAGAAATCATTTCAAACAACTATCAAATTTGTACGGATTTTCATTTATGGATCCATCCCCAATTGAATTACTATCAGTGTTAGAGACAAAGTCTGGTCCTGGCATTAAAGACGAAATTTACTACTTCAAAGATAAAGGAGACAGAGAAGTGGCATTAAGATTTGACTTTACAATTGGCCTAACCAGATATGCAGCTAATCAAAAATCAATGAAACTTCCAGCCAAAATCTCAAGTTTTGGAGGTGTGTTCAGATATGACGAGCCTCAAAAGGGGAGATACCGATACTTTCACCAGTGGGATTTGGAGATTTACGGAAAACCAACCTTGGAATCTGAGGCTGAAGTTATAGAGTTAACATCTCGACTATTTGATTCACTGTTACTCAAAAATATCACAATTGATGTTAACCACAGAAATCTCGTAGAATCATATATCAACAAAATCTTTGATTCTACAGATACAATACTAGTAGCAGATATTTTACGAGCAGTAGATAAAATTGCAAAAAAATCAAAAGACGATATCCTAAATGAATTCAAAGACAGATATGATACAGACAAGCTAGAAAAGATTCTAGAGTTCTCACAAATTAAAGGTACAATATCTGAAGTTGAAAAAGCATTTGATACATCACAACTAGAATCTTGGGATGAATTGAAATTATTAATTGACTCGCTAGAAAATCGCGGAGTCTCAAATGTTAGAATTAATTTTGGTATAGTTAGAGGACTAGATTACTATTCAGGTATAGTTTTTGAAGTATTTGATAAAAATTCTACATTAGGAGCTCTAGCTGGTGGTGGTAGATATGACTCACTTACCAAAGCATTTGGTAGAGAAGATATTGGAGCAACAGGAGTTGCAGGTGGCGTAGAGAGAATGATACTAACAATGCAAGAGCAAGGAATAATTCCTGAAACAAAACAAAACAGAGTTGCAGTATTATACATTAATGATGAGATGCAAAAAGTCGCACTATCCATCACATCACTACTAAGATTAGCAAATATTCCAACTGACATTGATTTGGCAGGACGAAACTTGAAAAAACAGATGGAGATTGCAACAAATGCAAGATTTACAATAATTGTTGGACCACAAGAACTAGAAGAAGGAAATGTTGTACTACGTGATATGAATGATGGAACAGAAGGAGTTATTTCTTTAGAGAAACTAACTGAAGACCCAAACTCTATTCTTAATTTAGAAAAGCCCTAGTTAACATCATAATTTCAGGACCTGTAGTTAGAGAGCCAACAACTAGCGCATGATTATTTGCAAGAATTCCAGATGAGACATAGGGCGTTCCATTATTAATTGAACTCTGCTCTATTTTTACGCCTAGTAAATTAGAAAATGTCTTCATGTCTTCTTCATCTGCTTCTGGATGGATTGCAGCACCAGAATTGTTTGCTATAAGGACTACTCCTGTCTGGTTGAATCCTGCAATTCTTTTCTGAATTACCTCAACTCCTAACACATCTTTGATGGTCTGACAATCATTTTTTGATAACCAAGTAGATACAACAGCACCCTTATCATTTGCACAAATTATATTTCCTAATGCAGTAAATTTTGAATCAAGTACACCAACTTCCAAGTCAGTCTCTTTTTTCAAAAAATCATATTCGTCTTGATATGCAGTTTTAGGAAGTAGAATTCCTTTGTTATTCATTACAGATAATATTCCAATCAGTCTAGTGTTTGCAATTGATGTGAATAAAACCTCTGCATCAAGATATTTTTCAAGTTTTTCTGCTTTTGATTTGGCATAACCCATTGGAACTAAAATCGTATTATCATTAACACTAATGTAGACTCCAAGGTTTGGTCCACGATACACATCAAATTTGAAAATATCCATTCCCAAAATTGATCGTAGATCGTTATGAACGTAAGGAAATCTTTACTATTAATTGATCTCAAACTTATTGGTTGACTCCTATAAATTCCGGTCTAGCTTTAAATAACATCTAAATCGAAATCCACTTGTGCCAATACCAGAAAATTTCCCTGAAGGACTAAAGCCCTTAGGAAAGATTTCCATATCTGATGGTAATTTCCATATAATGTGGGGTCCAGGTAGAACAAAAAATGCTGATGGTTCTCAAGTTGAATCATTAGCAGATGAAGAAGTTGTAGCAGCATATGCCACACGAAAAGAAGAGCAAGTTCCTCTTGGAATTAGCGGTACAATGGTCGCAGTTGACTGGGACTCTTGTATTGCAGATGGTTCGTGCATTGAGGCATGTCCAGTACAGGTATTCCAATGGTATAGAACTGAAAAAGACATTCCAGCAAAAGATGTTGTTGGACAAACCTTTGAGGGTACAGGCAAAGATTTTAAAGATGAGCGAAAAGATCTAACTGACAAGGCAGACCCAATTCGAGAACATGATTGCATTTGGTGTATGGCATGTGTATCCGTTTGTCCTCCTCAGGCAATCATAGTTAATCAGTCAAACTTGGAAGCACATGAAAACGCAGCTAAAACTTTGTAAAGATAGTTACGATTAAAGAAATTTTTTTCTTTTTCTTATTTTTGTACAATCTAAAACTTAGTCCAAACTAATTTTATCTATACTTAAATAAAAATTAAATTAGAATTGTAGTATGCCAATATTAGAAGACTTTTGTATTGACAAAGAACCTATTGGCAAGATAAAGCATTCAGATGGTGAGCATTTTCATTTTGTTTGGCCATCACAAGGACTTGTTGAAGCATCAAAGGATGAAAAGACCTTAGCTGCTTACAAAAAAAATGGAGAAGAGATGGTACCACTAGGTGTTAGCGGTACAAGTGTTGCAATTGATTGGGATTCTTGTATAGGCGATGGTGCATGCATTGAGGCATGTCCAGTACAGGTATTCCAATGGTATAGAACCGAAAAAAATATTCCAGCAATTGATGCAATAAATGAGACCTTTGAGGGAACAGGTAGTGATGTAAAAGAGGAGCGAAAAGATTTCTCAGATAAAGCAGATCCAATCAGAGAACACGATTGTATTTGGTGTATGGCATGCGTATCAGTTTGTCCTCCTCAGGCTGTTCTAGTTGATCAAGGTTACATGGAATGGCATGAAAAGGCAGCAGGTACATTTGTGGTAATGCCTTCAAGTGGTGCCGGACCACACTCACACGACTAAAGAAATTTTTTCTTTTTCTAATCTTTTTTAATACTATAGATTTAGTTACAACTAATTTTATCTAGCTTTAAATAATATTCTCAAATCATTATAGTATGGTAGATTTAGTAATACCAGAAGATTTTTGTACAAATGACGTAAAGCCCGTAGGAAAAACTAGCCATTCAGATGGAGAAAATAAACACTTTATTTGGGGCAAAGGAGATCCAAACGGCAAAGCATTCTCAAATGAGGATGTAAAAGCAGCTTATGCAGAACATGGAGAAGAAATGGTTCCTTTAGGAATTCATGGAACTACAGTCGCAGTTGATTGGGATTCATGTATTGCAGCAGGTGAATGCTTTGGTGTATGTCCTGTTCAAACTTTTCAATGGTATAGAACCGAAAAAGACATTCCGGCAGCAGACTGTCTTGATGCAACCTTTGAAGGAACTGGTCTTACAGAAGCATCTGAAAGATTAGATGCTTCAGACAAATCACAACCAATCAGAGAACATGATTGTACGATTTGTATGGCATGTCAAGAAATCTGTCCTCAAGGAGCAATTCGAATTGAAGCAGGAAACCAAGAATGGCACGAGAAAGCAGATGGAACATTTGTTGTAATGCCATCCAGTGGTGGCGGACCACACGCTCACGATTAAAGAAACTTTTTCTTTTTTCTTATTTTTTATTTTTACATCAACAAATTTTAATCACTTTTTTGCACTATTTTTTGCAGAGGTCGCCTAGCTCGGTAGGGCGCGGGCCTTGAGAGCCTGTGTGCGCAAGCATACGGGGGTTCAAATCCCTCTCTCTGCGTTTTTATTTTTAATAGATCAAAAAACAAAGATTTTCACAATTTATTAGACATTAATATTTAAGATAAAATACCGTGGCACAACAAAATCAACAACTATCAAAAAAACAAAGCTGTCCCAGATGCGGCAAAAGCAAAATAATCACCGATGATGAAACAGGTGAAATGTTTTGTGGTCAGTGCGGCTTTGTAATTACTGGCAGAGTAGACAATCAAGGACCAGAAAGAACATTCTCTGATAGCGGTACCAGTAAATCAAGAACTGGAGATAGAACATCACTAACAAGACATGATCAAGGTCTAAGTACAATAATTAGTCCAATTAACAAAGATTCTTCTGGAAATCCATTATCTTCATCCATGAAATCCTCAATTAAGCGATTACGTATTTGGGATAGCCGAAGTCGCACTAAGAATTCTGCTGATAGAAATCTTCAACATGCACTTAGTGAACTTCTCAAAATGAAAGAGAAATTATCTTTATCTGATCCTATTGTAGAAAAAGCAGCTTACATTTACAGAAAGGCTCTGGAAAAAAAACTTGTTAGGGGCAGATCAATTTCTGCATTAATTGCTGCAACACTTTATGCTGCTTGTCGTGAAACTGGTACTCCAAGAACCCTTAATGATGTTTCAGGCTCAATTAACATCACTAGAAAAAATCTTGCTATTTGTTACAGGATGATAGTAAAAGAATTAGATTTGAAGATGCCTGTAGTTGATTCTGTTTCATGTATTTCACGAATTGCAAGTCAGATAGGACTATCTGAAAAAACTAAACGTCATGCAATGAAACTTCTCAAAAAAGCTGAAGAAAGTCAAATCATATCCGGAAAAGATCCAATGGGCATGGCAGCATCTGCTTTGTATCTTGCAAGTATGGAGACTGGAGAGAATACAACACAGAAAACAATTGCCTTGGCTGCAGGTGTAACTGAAGTCACAATCAGAAACAGATGTAAAAATCTAAAATCTTTAGATGCTTAGAATTTCTTAAATTAGTTTTCTACTTTTGCAAGTTCTGCTAGCATTGCTGATAACTGAATTTCAGAATTTGCTCCAACTAAAATTCTATAATCATACTTTGCAATTACTTGTAAAATATCTGACAAATTGGTATGTTTTGATTTGAAAACAGCTGAATTGAGATACTTTAGGAAATCCGATTCTGACATTCCATAAACTTTGATTAATTCTATCATCTTTTCTCTTGCTTCAGCAACTTTTCCAGATAGTGCAATTTTTAGAACCTCATCAACATCACTGGTTTTTGTCAGTCCAGCTGATATCTTTACATTTTCCTCGTTGATTCCGCCAAGACTTGCAGTTGCTTGCATTAGGTTAATTGCATGTCTCAAATCCCCTTCGGTATAATCATAAATCGCCTTTAGACCCTTTTTGTCTGTCTTTACTTTTTCTCTTTTGGCAATCTCTTCTAGTCTGGCAATGACATCCTCTTCTGCAATTGTTGTGAACTTGAAAGCTGCACATCTACTTTGAATAGGTTCTATTATTTTAGAAACATTATTTGCAATTAGAATAAATCGGCAAATTTTTGACGCGTCTTCTATGGTTCTTCTAAGAGCAGTTTGAGCAGCTGAAGTCATTTCATCTGCTTCATCTAAAATAATAATCTTGAATGGAACATCTACCATTCCTGCATACTTTGAAAATTTCTTTACTTTTTCTCTAACCATTTCAATTCCTCGTTCATCTGATGCGTTTAACTCAAGAGTGCAGACTGTGGTATATTCTTTCAAGATTTGTCTTGAAAGACATAATGCAGTAGTTGTTTTGCCTACTCCAGCAGAACCAGAAAACAGTAAGTGAGGCATGTCTTGGACAGTGGGATCTTTGATTAGAGCTTCTAGACTACCAATAATTTCTTTCTGGTTTACAATTGCTGAAAGTGTTTGTGGTCGATATTTTTCTACCCACATACCTTCTTCTAGAGTCATGAAACTTTAGGTTCAATTCCCATTAATAAATTCGAATTGGTTATTGTGACATACTACAAATTAAAATCTAAATTAGCTGTATTTTATATACGATCAGCCTCAGATCGCAGGATCAATTTTAGATCAATTGATCTCACAAAAGTGTAAACAAAAGTGATCGATCCTGATACTTGAAGGATCCCTAGGAGGATCAGATCTCACCATGGAAATAGACAAGATAGAAAAAGTGCATTCAATTGGATATCGCCTAAAGGATGCTAAGGTTACAGTTAATCGCGATTTCAAATTTAATGTTGCTGGAATAAAAACAGAGGGAACTTCAGGTGAGGTAATTAATATGCCTCAGTGGATTGGAAAGATATTATCTGAAAATAAATTGGCAACACTTGATTCTCCAGATATGATTACTGAATTAAAACAAGCATTATCAAAAGAAAAGATGGTTGGAGAATATCAAATCTCTACACTTGATCCTCACTTTTACATTAAACTAAAAGCAACTATGAAGGAATTGAATGGTAATGATTTTGATAAAGTTGAAAGCATGATGTTAGAATTATTTAGAATGAGAAGAGGTAAACTAGTAAAGATAGCAGACTCTATCAAACTAAATTCTGAACTTTACAACAAATTAACTGTTGAAGAAAGTGTTTTCTATAAAACCATTCACGATAACAGTGTAGAGTTTGAAAAACAAATAAGAGGAGACCTAAATGAGCAAGACTCAAACTAGTACATTTACAGATTCTGCATTATCAGATAGAGTAAAAGAATTTCTAACTAGATTCAAAAATAAATCTGGTAACTACATCTATGTAGAAGCAATCGATGAGATGATGGCTAAAAATACAAAATACATTGTAGTTGATTACAATGATTTGGTAATAGAGCCAGAAATTGAAATATTATTTACTAAAAGTCCTGATAGAGTCTTTGATGCATTTTCTAGAGCAATCAAAGAAGCACTACAAACAAGATTTCCAGATTATGCTGACAAAATAAAAGATGAAGTTCGTGTAAGACTAGTAAACTATCCACTTCAAAGAAGTCTCAGACAAATTAATGCTGAAACTATTGGAACTATTACAAGCGTTTCAGGAATGGTAGTTAGAGCATCAGAAGTAAAACCTCTTGCAAGAGAACTCGTCTTTGTTTGCCCAGATGAACATCCAACCAAAGTAATTCAGCTTAAAGGAATGGATGTTAAAATTCCAGTAGTATGTGATAACCCAACTTGTAAACACAGGGATTTTGAGCTAAAACCTGAAGCAAGCAAGTTTATTGATTTTCAGATTCTTAGATTACAAGAACTTCCTGAGGATTTGCCTCCAGGACAACTTCCTCACTATATAGACATCACAATTAGGCAAGATTTGGTAGATAATGCAAGGCCTGGTGACAGAATAATCCTTACAGGTGTAGTTAGAATCGAACAAGAATCAGTTGCAGGCGTTCAGAGAGGTCACAGTGGATTATATCGATTAAGAATTGAAGCAAATAACATTGAATTCTTGGGTGGACATGGCTCTAAAATGTCTCGTAAAATAGCAAAAGAAGAAGTTAATACCGAAGAAGAAAATATAATCAAAACATTAAGCCAAAGCCCTGATGTGTATCAAAAACTAATTGATTCATTTGCTCCACACATTCAAGGACATTCAATAATCAAAGAAGCTATTATGTTACTTATTGTAGGTGCTAATCAAAAAATATTAGCTGATGGAAGCAAGATTAGAGGAGACATTAACATTTTTCTAGTTGGAGATCCTGGTACGGCAAAAAGTGAGATGCTAAAATTTTGTGCAAGAATTGCACCACGAGGTTTGTATACTTCTGGTAGAGGTTCAACTGCTGCAGGACTTACAGCTGCTATAGTTAAAGACAAAACTGGAATCATGATGCTTGAGGCAGGTGCAGTTGTACTTGGTGACCAAGGTCTTGTATGTATAGATGAATTTGACAAGATGAAACCAGAAGATAGAAGTGCATTACACGAAGTTATGGAACAACAGTCAGTTAGTATTGCAAAAGGTGGTATTGTAGCTACACTAAATGCTAGAACTTCAATTCTAGCTGCTGCAAACCCAATGTATGGAAAATATGATCCTTTCAAAAACATCACAGAAAATGTAAACTTGCCAATTCCATTGCTTACAAGATTTGACTTGATTTTTGTTGTAAGAGATATTCCAAGTAAAGAAAAAGATGAAAAAATTGCTAGACACATTATACAGCGATATACTCCACAAGGAACAGACAAACGTTCTGTAATCGATATTGATTTACTAACAAAATATCTTTCATATGCAAAACGTGGTAATCCTATCATGACAAAAGAGGCTGAAGACAAGATCCTTGAATATTACCTCCAGATGAGAAACGTAGAATCTGAGGATATGATTACAGTTACACCAAGACAACTAGAGGGAATTATCAGACTCTCCATGGCAAGAGCAAGACTGCTCATGAAAAACGAGGTAGAACTAGAAGATGCTGAGCGCGCAATCTTCTTGCTTCAGAGTATGCTTGAAGATGCAGGAGTAGATGTCAATACTGGAAAGATAGATCTTGGAGTACTACAAGGAAAACCAAGAAGTGAGGTTTCAAAGATGCAATTATTCATGGATGTTCTAAGAGGCCTTGAAGGTGATAACAAAGTGCCAGTAGAAGAAAAGATGTTTGTCAGGGAGCTTGAAAAGAGTGATAAATTCACTGAAGACGAGGCAAGAAACTATATCAGAAGAATGCTCAGAGAAGCATCTATTTATGAATCAAGACCCGGTCATTATAACCGAGTATGAAAATAGAGAAACTAGATATTCCAGATACTGCAATTGAATTTTTAAAATCCCAAGGTTTTGAAAAATTATATCCTCCACAAGCTGATAGTGTAAAGTCTGGATTACTAGATGGAAAAAGTATTCTAGTGTCTTCTCCTACTGCAAGTGGAAAGACACTGATTGCAATGCTTGCAATGATTAGTTATCTTTCCAAGAATGATGGCAAGGTGATTTATCTTAGTCCTTTACGTGCATTAGCTACTGAAAAATTCTCAGAATTTAAAAAATTAGAAAAAATTGCTCTAGGAAAAAAAATCAAGGTTCGAATATCTACTGGAGACTATGAAAATATTGAAAAAAATTTGGAGAACAGTAATGTTTTAATTTTAACAAATGAAAAAATGGATTCAATTATTAGACATGGTACTGAATGGGTTGAAGAAATTGGACTTGTAATTACTGATGAAGTCCATTTGATTGGAGATGAAAATCGAGGTCCAACCCTTGAGATGGTTCTTACACAACTAAAATTATTAGATACAAAACCTCAGATTATAGCTCTCAGTGCTACTATTACAAATTCTGATGAGATTGCAGATTGGCTTGATTGCAAACTAGTAAAAAATAACTGGAGACCTGTACCTCTAACAGAAGGAGTGTGTGATGCAGGAGAAGTTACTATGAGTGATGGTAAAACATTTTCAGTTGAGCGCAGTATATGTGGAACTCCTATTGATTTAGGCATACAATCAGTAAAAGAAGGCGGCCAATCCCTAGTGTTTGCAGAGACTAGAAATCGCTCCAAATCCCTTGCAACAAAAGCAGCAGATGCTATCTCTCAGATTTTAGAAAAAAAAGATTTAAAACAATTAGAAAAAACCTCAAAAAAAATTCTATCTGAAAATGAACATACAGAATTAATTAAAACATTGGCATTTCTTGTAAAAAAAGGAGTTGCATTTCATCATGCTGGGTTAAATCAAAATTGTAGAGAAACAATAGAAACAGAATTTCGTAAAGGTACTATCAAATTACTATCATCCACACCAACTTTAGCTGCAGGAGTTAATCTTCCAGCAAGAAGAGTTATAATTTCAAATATTAATCGATATAATGCAAAAGTTGGAGCAAATAGACCAATTAGTATCTTAGAATACAAACAACTTTGTGGAAGAGCTGGAAGACCACAATATGATGATTATGGAGAAGCAATAATTGTTGGAAATGGAAATACTCAAGACCTAATTGACTATTACATTAATGGAGAACCAGAACCAATAATTTCAAAAATTACTGACGACAAATCTTTGCGCACTCACATACTTAGTGTTATAGTTACACATCCTGGAATCAAAAAAGATGAGATCCTAGAATTTTTCTTACAAACATTAGGAGGATTACAATCAAGAAAACCTACAATAAAATTTGCAATTGATATTTCATTGCGTTTTCTTTCCAGTGAATATCTAATAATCAAAAAAGGTGAACGATATGCAGCTACTGAATTTGGAAAAAAGACATCAATGTTGTATATTGATCCTTTAACTGCAACATACTTTAGAGATGCTATTGAAAACGTTTCCCAAGAACGAAAACATACATTTGGATTCTTGCATTTGATCTCAAACTGTGAAGAATTTTTCCCTAAATTTTCACTTAGAAACAAGGATTATGAGTCTGCCAGTCTTTTGATAGAAAATAATTCTTCAGAACTACTTGAACCAATTTCAGAATATGATTGCTCAAGAAGTCTTTTGGCCTTACAGGCATGGATTAGTGAATCTTCAGAATTATCACTATCTGAAAACCTTGGAATCGAGTCAGGAGATATGCACAGGATGACAGAGACAGCAAATTGGCTCTCATATTGCCTCAGAGAGATCTCCAAGCATGTGGAAAGGCCAGATTTGCTTGAGGAACTGGGAAATCTAAGAAAGAGAATTGTTTATGGAATTAAAGAGGAATTACTTGAACTAGTTAGAATCAAAGGAATTGGAAGGGTTAGAGCCAGAATTCTCTATAAACATGGAATTAAGAATTTGGATGATTTGGCAAAAATTCCAGTGAATAAATTAGCAGAAATAGATAAAATTGGTTCAACCCTTGCAGATAACATAAAGTCTGAATTACGAAAGGTTAGATAATTGATTGAATTAATACTTCCAGCAGTAGCTTCTTGCATAATTGCATTTTTTGTCGTGTTTTTAATGACTCCTCCACTAATCAAATTTCTAGGAAAAAGAAATCTAGCAGTAAAGGATGTAAACAAAAAAGAAGATGTAATGGTTGTAAGACCAGGCGGACCATCTATAATTGTAGGAATTATCGCATCAGAAATCGTTCTTTATGCATTTTTACAGTTAAATGAAATTCTTGCTATTATTATTACTACATCAGCTGCTTTTGTAATTGGATACATTGATGATAGAAAAGTAATGGGTGGTTGGTTCAAACCTGTAGCACTTGCATTTGCAGCAATTCCAATTATTGCATTGGGTGCATATGATTCAAATCTTGCCTTTCCATTATTTGGTACAGTACAAATTCCAGTACTTTATCTTGCTTTGATAGTTTTTATGATTCCTATCACAGGAAACACAATTAATTCAATTGATGTTCTAAATGGAGTTGCTAGTGGTTTTATGGTGATTGCAAGTTTTTCATTGTCGATATGTTTGTTTATAGTACAAAATTATGAAATTGCAATAGTTAGTTTACCGCTAGGATTTGTTTCATTGGCTTTTTACAAATACCACAAAGTTCCAAGCAAGATATTTCCTGGGGATTCAGGAGCATTAACCTTTGGTGCAATGTATGGTACCATTGCAATTGTAGGTGGTGTAGAAATTCTAGCTGCCATCGTATTATTACCTGCTGTTATCAACTCATTTCTATTTTTATCAAGCGTAAAACGAATAGTAGAGCATAGACAAGTCAAGGGAAAACCTGTAGAGCACACCGATGATTTTCTACTAAAAGCAACTGATGATAAGACTGCACCTGTTACTCTGGTAAGACTGATACTTGCAGGAGGACCATTATCTGAAAAACAAGTTGGATTTACAATCTTCAAACTTGCCATATTTTCAGGAATTTTGGCTATAATTACTGCATTTATGATGACGGGGGTCTCTCTTTGAAGTTTGGTCTTTTTGGATTTTTGTTTGGAATGTGGATTTTGATTCTAGTTGGAGGTGGAATTGTTGTCACAATATTAGGACCTATTTCTGTTTCTGGATTTGGTGAATTTGATTTGTTTATTGGATCTATTATTAAAGCAGTAGTTGCAATAATTCTAGTTGTAATATGGATTTTAATTCTATCTAAACTGAAAAACTTAATTTTTAAAAAAGAAATTAAATCCTAACTTTCTTTCCACATTCTTTGTTTCTTGTCGTATTCTTCTCTAGTGTATCTGATTGTAGCTGGAGAACCAATGACAACAGAATTTTCAGGAACATCTCTTG
>JADFJY010000091.1 GCA_022565935.1 Nitrososphaerota archaeon | reverse complement strand
CAACCACACCAATTTCAATAACGGTTGGTTTAATGAGGGATTTTAGTTTGACTCTTTTGAAAAGCACGTATGCTATGTGAAAACTACTTGACATGGCTATTGAATATGCAATTAATTCCATTATTCCATAGGGTGTTGAATACAAAATTGAAAGTGGATGAATTTCAGCTAGTCCAGGGGCCATAGATATAATTGCTGCAAATCCAAATCCAGTAGACCATGCTGTATATGCACCATGAATGATTCCAATACCTGGAATAAACATTGGTAATGCAACAAAGGAATTATTTTGAAAAATTCCTAGTCCGTCTATATCTTCAGTATTTGATAAAAATTCCTGTACAAATGAATTAGCTTCAGCATCATCTACTTCAGACATTGAACCAATTTGTAAAGATAATGAAAATATACCCATAAAAATAAAAAATGTAATTATTCTGTACTTAAACACACTACAATCATCAAAACATATTATTTGAGGTTATTGATAGGTATGAATTTCATATAAAATCGATGTATGACTATATTAGGACTAGATGGTAGGCGGGCTCGCCCGGATTTGAACCGGGGACCTAACGCTCCGCAAGCGTTCGCACTATCCAAGCTATGCAACGAGTCCAAGAATTGAGTAGAAATTGTACCTATTTTAGCTTCCGAATATCTAGCTTGTGAAAGGTGGAAGATTTGATGAAAATGAATATCTCACCATCATCGAGAAACTGTTTGTGTAAAGATGTAAGGAGTATCTTCGGGTTCATGAAATGTCCAAACAGTTGGTAAAGAAATGGTTTGAATAGATTTGAGATTGTTTTTTTCAATTAATGTACCCCATCCGGCCTCATTTTTTGGATCTGGTGGGTATTTTTGAGAAAAAGTGCCAGCAAAGACCCAACCAATATTTTTAAGATTTGGAATTGAATTAGTTTTTTCTAAAACACCAGATGCTAATGCAGTTCCACCCATTTGTGCAATACCACCAATGAAAAAGATGGGTCGTATAAGATTCAATGAAGAATAATCAAACGTTACAGCATCAGAGCAGTATGGATGAAAGTTAAGAATAGTCAATAGTTTTTGTAGATCAACTAACATATCATCAATTTCAATACTATAAGATTCAAGATCTAAAACTTTTGCACAAAATGCAATTCGACCATCTCCAGAGCCTATATCTACTAATTCAGCATATCCTAACTTTTTTGCAACAAGAGTCATTACATATGCAGACATCATCCAAGTTGGGTAGAATGGTTGACAACTAGAGCTGTGTTTAATGCTGTTTAACCAATATTTGTTAATATCACCCTCATAAACAATGCAAAGAGTCTCACCAATAATTTTCTCATAAGAGTTGTAATAGATGGAATTCTTTGCTGCAAACTGGTGTAATAATTCCAAATCGCGTTGTGGGATTGGAAATAATTCTGATTTTGAAATAGGTATTACTTCCTGAATTTGACTTTTGCCATCATAACTTTTTAGAAATTCTTTTTTTAGATTTACTAGATTTGTAGCAAGTTCTTCAATCATGAGATAATCCTTTGTCATATTGTTCAACAAATTCTTTGGTACTCATTGTAACTCGTAGTTTTTCATAGAGTTTTGCTTCTTGTTCAATGATTTCTTTAGTTTTTTCTTTTCCTGTGTTTGATTTTAAACTTGTGACAATTTTTTGAATATTATCTGTAAGATGAGATAAAAATATTGAATGTAGACGGGTGTTGAAAGTAGTTCTAATTAGATTTTCAGTTAGTTTAATTTTTTCAAGAAGGGTTTGGGTTTTTTCAAAATTGTTGTTTGACATATTTTGTTTTAAAAATTGTGTTAAGGAAGTTACATTCATTATTTGATAATATATTGAAACAATTTCATCAATAGAGAATTTTTTTGGTTTCTGCAATAAATTATTAATCGCTGCTTCAAGTTTATCAGATTCAGTGATAAATGATTTTGATATTTCATCATAGTACGATTCAGTATCACTCATTTAGAAAAATGTAGTTTATGTTGGCTTAATGTAGATTACTATTTTATTTTCCGTGTCTTTAATTTTTCTTCTCTAAATGGATGAGCATTATTCCAACTGTATCTAAAATAGTCAAGACACCACTCATGAAGCAATTTAGAATTACCAAAAAACATCTTGCTTATATCAGGTTCTCCCTTTATTGTTGAAAACATTATTCCGCCTTCTTTTTCATTTAAAATAACTGCAACTTTGATATCATTTTTTATTTTTCTCTGAATAATTCCATCTTTGATGAGTTTATCAACACCTAACTCAGATAGAATTTTTTTTCTGTTCTTTGGAATTATTGCTGAATCAGAAAAAATAGTATGGACTTGTATGCCTTTTTTAGCTTGGTTGATAATGGGTTCAATTAATCCAATGGGTTCTTCAACTAGTAATCCATACACATATTCTTTGGCATTTGAAAAAATCTCACGCCAGGTTTCTGTAACTCCCGTAAATCCAATTACAAGTTCAGAATTAGTTAATGCACCAATTCTTTGAACAAATTTGTGTGGCATGTCACCAAAGCTATGTTCTTGAAAATATTCCTCATTAGTAGAAAGGAATTCAAGTGAAGGTAATATTGCAAAAAACGCTTTACCGTAAGTCGCAAGTTCATAATTACCATTTTTTTTCTTTTCAATAAATGAGGATTTTGTTAATCTATCTAAATTTCGAAAAACTTCAGAAGGACTAGAATCAAGAAGTTTGGCAAGCGTAGATAGTTTGGATTCTTTTTCTCTAAGATTATTTAGAATAGCTAATCTCTGTTCACTTGCAAGTTCCAAAAAAGTCTGTGCAGATTTCTCATAATCTACTTTTTCCATTTTAAATATGCCTCAAATAATTGCTAATATTAGAGATTATTTAAAGAGAAGAGGATTGTGTCATGAGATATTCACATACCTAATCTTTAGAATCTCAGCTGAAATTTTCTAATCCTAGCTAATGAGAGTATATCCAATATGTTGAGTTGTAGGATGTATGAGTTTGGTTCCTGAAATTCAAAGCATGGTAACGGGTAGAGAGTTTTTTAATTATTCTCAAACCCAGATAGTTCAGAGTACAAATGTGGATTATCTTGATCCTAGCAGAAAAATTCAGGAACAACAAAAAAAGTCAAAAGAATCATATCTTGTAACTTTTTCTGGAAAAGAGATCTCAGTAGTGGTAGGAATTGTTGACATGGTAGATTCAACAAAAATTTGTGCAAAACTTGGTCCTGCAAAAGCCTCAACGTATTATCAAGTTTTCATAAACTCCATGTCAAAAATTCTTTCACAATATGGTGGTGTAGTAATCAAAAATATCGGTGATTGTCTTTTGTATTATTTCCCATATGGAGAAAAAATAGACAAGAATTATTATGAAAACTGCATTAATGCAAGTAATGCTTTGTTAGAATCTCACGACATCATATGTGATCATTTACATAATGTGGATCTTCCTTGCTTAAACTACAGAGTAAGCTTGGATTATGGAAATGTAATCATGATGGATGCAAATATCTCATCAATTTGTGACATGATAGGTCCACCAGTAAACATGTGTTCAAAGATTAACCGCTCAGCCAAAAAAAATGAGATGGTAATAGGTGGAGACTTGTATGAAATTATAAAAAAGAAGAGTCAATTCAAATTCAAAAATGTGAAAGGTCACAACATAGGGTTTAGGCAAACATATCCAGTATATGCAGTTAGTAAAGTAAAATCTATAGATTTAATTTAAAAACTAAGTGAATGAGGATTGGTAGATTTAACTTTGGATGAAGATAAAACTGAAAAAATCAAATGTATGAACTGTAATACAGAAATTATAAAATATTATCATGAAGAGTACAAAGGATATAGAGGAAAATGTTTAATATGTAAAATTGATTTTCCTTTAGATTAAAAATTTTAGAAATTATGCTTCTTTTTCTGCAGGTTTAACAAAAACATAATTCATTATCAATCCTGCAATAATTCCACCCAAAATTGGTGCTGCCCAATATAACCAATGTAATTCCCAAAATCCAGATATTAATGCAGGGCCAAATGTTCTTGCAGGGTTTACTGATGCACCAGTTAATGGAACTGCAACTAGGTGAATAAGGAAAACCATTCCACCAATTGTGAATCCAGCCCATCCAGGAGATGCTTTCTTGTGAACAGCAGTCA
>JADFJY010000090.1 GCA_022565935.1 Nitrososphaerota archaeon | reverse complement strand
ACATCAATTCAAAATGTATTTTCAGATTGACAAGGTTGATGGTGAAAAAGCATCAACAATTTTCAAGAGATTTGAATATTCAAAAGAATTTTTGCGTAGTTTAGTTAGACGTGGTTCATCAAAAATTAATTTTATTATGGATATTAAAACAAAAGATGGATACATCTTTAGAATAAAAGTAATTGCTCTAACTCATAGACAATTAAATACATCTAGAAAACATGCTTTAAGATTAATTATCAGAGATGTAATTAACAAGACAGTTCCAGAAATGACAGTTGATCAATTTGTCCAAGCTACTTGTTACAGCAAGATTAATTCAGATATTATGGCAGCATTCAAGAAAATTATTAGAGTAAGACATGTAGGTCTTGAGAAAGTAAAACTCATTAGAACTGCAGATAAAGAAACAATATTACTTAAAGCATAAACAACTAACATTATTCTTTTACAATCATGATTGATAAGATAGAAGTAACAATTGATGTAATTATTCATGCAACTGAAGATATTTCAAAAATATTCAAAATTTTTGAAGAATTGTTTCATCTAAAAGAAGAAAATTTTACAATTCATGAAACAACAGGACATTTTGATAATCCAATAATTATGTTAAATGCAGAAATTGTAAAAAAAGAGGCTCAAAACTTTATGAAAAAACTTTTAGAATTTTTATCCAATGAACAAATTAATCAATTAATTGAAGAAATTGAAGAAAGGACAATAGATTCCAGATTTCATATGAGGTTAGACAAACAAGAACTAATGAAAGGAAAACTTGTATTTGGAGAAAACGAATCAATAAAAATAAAAATCCATACTCCAATTTACAATAAAAAAAATACTGTCAAAACATTTACAGAAATTTTTCAAATTGCCAACTAGATTAAATAGGAATAATAGAATTATTTAATTTGGGAATGAGGAAATAATAGCCGCTCCAGTCTGAGCGAAAGCCTTGAAGACGCCGCGACGAACCGACCCCATTTTTGAATTGATCATGAAATTTTGTTTAAAAGATTTCTTATATTTTATCATTGTATTATTTTAAATACTGATAGACAAACCCCATTATCGTGGCAGATTATGATGTTATAATTGCAGGTGGAGGTCTTGCAGGTACAATTACAGCTCAATCTATCTCATACTATTCAAATCAAAATCTGAAGATTTTGGTTGTTGATAGGAATACAGAATTTTTACCAGGTAGAAAATCATTGTCAGGGTGGGTATGTGGAGATGCATGTTCCAAAGAGGCAGTAGATTTTATGTCAAATCGAATTAAAGTTGAATGGACCAAACCAGAAATTGAACATGAAGTAAAAGGCGTAATGGCATTTTCTCCAGATAAAAAAACAGCAATTCCGTTTGATGGCGCAGGATACATGCTAAATCGTCAAAAACTACCTGAAATTCAAAATGAAAGATGTAAAAAAATGGGAATTGAGTTTGAATATGAGATTAATCTTACAGGTTTAATTTATGATGGTCAGCAAGCAATTGGAGTTCAAGGAATTGATAACAAAACAAAACAACCATTTAAGAAAACATCAAAAATTGTAGTTGATGCAACTGGAGTTACATCTGTGCTTAGAAATGGACTTCAAAACTCAACAAAAGTAGAAAAAAGAATCGATAGAAAAGATTTGGAATCTACAGGCAGATACATTATGTATTTTGATCAAGGAGAAAAAGATCTTACAGAGTTTGATCCAGATTATTGTATAATTCATTTAGATCAAGATATTGCACCTGGTGGATATGGATGGGTATTTCCTAAAGCAGATAACAAAGTTAACATTGGTTTAGGAATTGAGAAATCATTTTTGGATAAAAGAAACAAAAGGTTAGGTAAGAAAGATAATGTAGCATCATTAATGAAAGAATATCTTGAAAGAAACAAAGCAATAAAAAATTCAAGATTATCAGAAGACCCTGAAGATATTAACAATAATTCTGGAGTTTTCCAAGTTTCAGTTAGAAGACAAAATGATTGTATGGTATCTGGAGGATACATGTTAGTTGGAGATTCTGCTTGGATGCCAAAAGCAATTGATGCAGGCGGAATAGGACCAGCGTTAATTGCAGGAGCAATTATTGGAAAAAATATAGTTCAAGCAATAGAAAAAAATGATGTTTCAGAAGCAAGTCTTTGGCAATACAACATTGACTTTATCAAAGAATATGGATACAAAACTGCAGGTCTTGAACTTTTTAGAGGGTTAATACAACAAATGACTAATGAACAAATTAGTTATGGAATGAAACACTTTTTGGGAAATCTTGATGTTGAATCAATTAGTAAAGGAGAACATCCTGACTTTTCTGGATTAGGAAAGATTGGTATGATAATCAGAGGTGTAATGAATCAGACAGTTGCAAAGGCTCTAAAATACACATCAGAACAAAATCAATGGTTAGTTGAACATTACTACAATTATCCAAAAGATCCATCAGGTTTTGAACAATGGAATAAAACATTACATCAGAGATTTGGTGAAGCATTTACAAAAGTAGAAGCATTTGGTACATAATTGATACAAAAACTCACTTTTGAAACTAAAGAAATCTTTGAAAATTACTAATTAAATCAAATTCTAGGCTCAATCCACGGGGATTCAGCCACCAAATTGGGGATAAAATGAGACGCAAAAACTATGATGTAAATTCAAAACTGGTTTCTGCAACATTATTTCCACGGGTCTATTGACCTGCTAACCAATATTGATAATGAGCACACCACTCATCTGCATATGCTTTGTTCAAATCAGAGATTACTTCGTTGATGTCTATTTTTTCTGCTACAATTTCTATTCCTTTTTTGCCCATAAATTACTCCAATGTACTATCCTAATTTAACATATCATTAATTTCATTAAATTACTTTGGAAAAAGCAGCTAAATTTAAATTTACTATTCTCTATGCATATGTCAGAAGAAATGGATGATGATAGAAGACTGGTAGACAATATGTTGGAAGCCAACAAGAACGTCAGGTATGCTTGCATCTGCGATGGTGAAGGAAAAATACTTTGGAACTCCCGTCGCGATAATATAGAAAGTATGTTAACCTTGGAAGAGACAAGAGATTCAGTAAAAGCAGCTTGCGAGCAGTGGAGCAAACGGAAAAAACTTTCTGAAAAGATTGGAAAGGGAAAATTTGCCTTAGTAGATTACGAGAAATTAAAGCGAATAACTATTCCTTTGGCAAATAATCATCTATTGTATATGCACATTGAAGCAAACAAACCTGAATACATGGGAGATATTCTAAACATCATAAAGTATGTAGAGGAACATCCTTCGCAAAAATAGGACTAATCATTTCCGACTCTTAGATTCAAGTCTTCAGAGGCTTGAACCGTTTATGGGGAATATTTGAGACGCAGATATGTATGAAAATTAATTCCCAATTATTTGCACATTTAGTGTATGATTGATACAAAAACTCACTTTTGAAGTTAGAGTATAAGCCATCAAGAGGATTTATGAAATTAGTTCAAGGCCCTTACAGATTTAGTTGTGAAAACGACTAGAATTTAGCTAATCAAACATAGATTAATTCAAAATTTTTAATGAATTATAGCTTATTACAAGTTAATTAAAAAAAGATGAATAATGACGAAACTCAAATAACTTGGAATTATCATAACGGCACCAAACATCCTAACGGTATTTTTCTGATGAAACCATATTTTTATGATCCTGCACTAAGACCTGATCCATACAAAATTTACAAGACCTTGAAAGGGGTTTCTGTACCACGTGACAGATACTCAACTTCACCTGCCCTCAAATCGATTTCTGAATTTATTGTACAAAACGAATCGAATAATCTTCCTGATCTTCAAAGTCTTTGCCACATACTGTACTTTTCAAGTGGAATTACAAAAACAATAAACTATGCAGGATTAGGCAAAATTGAATTCAGAGCTGCTTCTTGTACTGGAGCTCTGTACCATATTGAGATTTACTTGGTATGTGGAGATATTCTCGGACTTGAAGCAGGTGTATATCATTTTGATCCCAAGGAGATGAAATTGGAACAATTACGAAAAGGAGATTTCAGAAGTGTGCTGGTAAAAGCCACGGCAGATGATTTTGATGTAAAACATGCTCCAGTAATTTTGGTTTACACTGATATTTTTACAAGAAATTCAATAAAGTATAGAACTCGAGAATACCGTCACGCATTTTGGGATTGTGGAACTATTATTGCAAACACTTTAGCTATGTGCAACT
>JADFJY010000089.1 GCA_022565935.1 Nitrososphaerota archaeon | reverse complement strand
TTTGTGCATTAGGATCTTTACTTCCATGTCCAATAATCATTACATCTACATCTTTTTTTTGAAGAGTGATTTGATTTTCTTTAAGTGTTGTAGATATTCTATTTTTAACTACATCTACCAAAGTTTTGTGCATACTCATTTGCTTTGTAACAACAAATTTCACTTTGGTGTCTTTTTGAAACTTCATTACATCAGTAACTGCATTTTTCACTTTTTTACCAGGGTACAAAAAGTAAGGAACTATAGTTAACGAATCAATATCTTCTTTGAGACATTTAGTAATTCCAGCCTCAATATATGGTGGAATTACCTCTAAGAAACAAAAATCTGTGAATACATAATCACTTTTTGCCTTAATTCTTTCACAAATAGTCTCTAATTCTTCAGATACTTCTCTTTCTCTACTTCCTCTGTCAATAATTAATAATCCACGCTTCAATTCATAATCCTCGCAATAGCTATGGTCAAATTTGGCGGAAATTTCTGTTTTTCTACAATTAATTCTCCACCAGAAATTTTGATCGCAGCAGCTTCAGATACACTTGCAGTTCCTTCAAACGCTTTTACAGTTTCGGAAGGATTTGGTGCAGAAATCTCAGATAAATCTTCTCTGTTTACATATTCTACTGGCACATCCATTTCTTTTCCAATGTCTATCAGTCCTTGAACATCTTGTGGTTTTTTTATTGATACTAGTTTTGCAATAGATTTTGAACTAAGTTTAAATTTTTCTAGACAATGTTCTATTCCTTCTCTAATTGTTTCTTTTGGTGTATCCCAGTGTAATCCAATACCAATTACTAAACTTGGAGGACGATATATTACAGATTCTTTATCTAAATTTTTATCAATAATTTTATCAGAAATTATAAGATACGCTTTAGAATTTGAATTCTTCAAATCTTCTAAATTATCATAAATTGAAACATTTTTTGGTAATACTTTATACCAATTTTTTTTGCCTATTTCTTGAAAAACCCCAATTGGTTCTTCATTTACCATATGTGCACTAATTTTTGTTACTGTAGAATCATCATCAATTTTCCAATTAAATTCTCTTCCTATCATATCCACTGCAATAGTTTTGTTAACATCAGCTGCAGTAGTTATTACTGGTAATGCACTTATTTTTTCTGCAATTTCTTGAGTTAGCTCATTTGCTCCTCCAATATGTCCAGATAATACACTAATTACAAAATTTGTTTTATCATCAATTACAATTACAGCTGGATCTGTTTTTTTGTCTTTCAAATGTGGTGCAATTAATCTAATTACCGCACCCAACGAAAACAGGCACACTAGCGCATTATTATTTTTAAAAAGTTCAATAATTTTTTCTGATGTAGATTCAGAATACCATGTTATTTCATTACTCTCATTTGATAATTTTACAGGTGCAAAAATATTCCAATTAGGAAATAGTTCTTTTAGATTTTGTCCGATTTTGACTCCATTTTTAGTAATTGCAAGAACTGCAGTTTTTTCCATAATCAAAACTTTGTAAATTTCATAAAATACCTTACTCTTCTGATTTTCTAGCCAGAATATTTCCATCAAAATCAAACAATATTACATCAATTGGAACTTTTTCCTCAGAATGTTTTCTCATATGTTTATGCGTCTCACTACAAATTAACTCAAAAAATCCTTCAACATTATTTTCCTGAATTATTTCAGAAACATGTCTTGCTGTATTTGCTTTTTTAATACTTTCAATTATTGTTTTTGTTGCATTTGATTTTCTTGCTAATTCTGCTAGAAAGTTCATGTCTACCTTTGAACCTTTAACATGAGTTTGTTTTACTCCTGCAGCCATCTTTGCAAGTTTTCCAATAAAACCAACAACATATGCTTTTTTGATATTTTTTTTACCACACTGTTGAATTGTATATCCTGAAAAATCACCCATCTGAACAAAACAATGTTCTGGTAAATCAACTATCTTCTTTGCAAAATCTTCACTTCTTCCACCTGTAGTTAGTACTACTGTGTCATTCCCCATTGCAATTGTTACATCTAAATTCTGTCTAATTGATGCCGCATAAGATGCTGTAGAAAATGGAATAACAATTCCACTAGTTCCTAAAATTGAAATTCCATTTTTAATTCCTAATCTTGGGTTATCTGTTTTAGGTCCTAACTCTCTTCCCTTAGGAACTGAAATCAAAACTCTGATTCCATTTTTTACAAGAATTTTTTCTCCAACTTCTCTTAAATTCTCTATAATCATTTTTTTAGGAACTGGATTTATTGCAGGTTTATTAATTTCTAAACCTAAACCAGGTTTGGTAACTATTCCTACTCCTTCTCCTCCATCAATATCAATTTCATTTATTTTTTCTGTAAGTGATAGTTCTACTATAATTTCTGCACCATGAGTGACATCCGGATCATCCCCACCATCTTTAATTACAGAACATTTTGCTTTATTCGATTCAAATTCACAAGAATGTATTGGAATATCAATAAAACTTCCTTTAGGTAATCTAATAGATACATTTTCAGTTTTTTGCTGGTTAATTATTGATAATAATGCAGATTTAGACGCAGCAGTTGCTGAACTTCCAGTGGTATAACCTGTTCTTAATTTTGTCTTTTTTTCTTCCACTCCAGTTGTATTCATTTTACTGTATTAATTCTTGTTTGCTTAATGTGCAAAATCTTCTAAATAGATTTAAAATTAAAAATAACTTGATATTTGTATGGTTAAAGATAATCAGATAGTTATTACTGGAGCAAGTGGATTTATTGCAAGAAATCTCAGAAAATATTTATCTGAAAAAAATATTAAATTAATTTCAATATCACGAAATGACTTTAAACAATTTAAAAATGAACATAAAGTAATTTCAAAAAATTATAATGAAAAAAACATTCTTTCAAAAATTAAAAATTCAGATGCATTAATTCATCTTGTTGGGATTGGTAAACAATCTATTAAAACTGATTATGATATGATAAATATTGAATTTACAAACAATATTGTAAATTTATGTAAAAAAGCAAAAATTAAAAAATTTATTTATACAAGTGGTCTTGGTGTTTCACCTAATACTTCATTAGGATATTTTATTTCTAAATATAAAGCAGAGAGACAAATAATAAATTCTGGATTAAATTATACAATTTTTAGACCTTCATACATTGTTGGAAGAGATGATCTGTTTACAAAATATTTAAAAAAACAAATTAAAAAGGGAAAAATTGAAATTCCAGGATCTGGAACTTATTCATTTCAACCTATTTACATTAATGATGTCGTAAAAATAATTCTTCAATCAGTTCTTCAAGCAAAATTTAGAAATAAAATTATTGATCTTGTTGGTCCTGATTGTATTACTTTTGAACAATATGTTAAACTTTTCTCTAAAGGAACTAAAACAATTATTAGAAAAATAAATTTAGAAGATGTTTATTATTCTGCAATAACTAATTCAAATTCTGATTTTGGAGTAGATGATCTCAATATTTTAATAGGAAATTTTAAAGGAAATCATAACAAATTACGTAAAATTACTGAAATGAAATTTCAATCAGTTTTGGAATTATTAAAGTCCGGCAGATTGCTTTAATGTTTCAGCTTTGTCTGTTTTTTCCCAAGTAAATTCAGGCTCATTTCTTCCAAAATGACCATATGAAGCAGTTTTTTTGTAAATGGGTCTCTTCAAATTTAATTGTGATATTATTCCTGTAGGTTTCATATCAAAATTTTTTCTAACCAAATCTTCAATTTGATTTTCTGGAATTTTGTTTGTTCCAAATGTATTTACATAAAGTGATACTGGTTCAGCTACTCCTATTGCATATGCAAGTTGTACTTCACATCTATCAGCTAATCCTGCTGCAACAATATTTTTTGCAATATATCTAGACATATAGCATGCAGATCTATCTACTTTGGAAGGATCTTTTCCTGAAAAAGCTCCTCCTCCATGTCTTCCAAATCCACCATAAGTATCAACAATAATTTTTCTTCCTGTTAAACCTGCATCTCCGTGTGGACCACCAATTATAAATTTTCCAGTTGGATTAATGTGAATTTTAATTTTATCATTCCAAAGATTTCCTAAAACTGGTTTGATTACTTTATTTATAATTTCTTTTGAAATTTCTTCTTGAGAAATGTTTGGTGCATGTTGTGTTGAAACAATTACTGTTTCAATCTTTGTTGGCTTGTTATCTTCATATCTTACAGACACTTGGGATTTTCCGTCTGGTCTTACCCATGGCAAAGTCTTGTCCCTTCTTACTTCTGATAATTTTTGAATTAGTTTGTGTGCTAGTAAAATTGGCATAGGCATTAATTCTTCAGTTTCATTTGTTGCATACCCA